>CAZMEF010000206.1:0-3402 GCA_964565305.1 uncultured Eubacteriales bacterium
ACCATTACCCCCGTTTCCAATATCGTGCGCAGTGACATAATCCCACGGGATCAATTCGTCAAGGGGACGGCCAAACCCTGCTGTTTGACCTAGACTGTCACGGGGCCTGAATCGGATCTGATGCGAAGTTCACCGTCGGCCAGAGTGGCGGTGACGTTTTCCAACTGCGCCGTGGTACGGTACCGTCGGAGGCCAACGATGAGCGTCGTGTCGGCCGACAAAGAGGAGACGACTATTCTGCCGAGGGCCCCCACTTGGAGGGTAGTGGCTACCGACCCTGCCGCGCCGGCGTGGTTTATGTGGATCAGTTGGCCGGCTCGCGCCGTACCGCCTCGAAAGACTCCGGGCGATCCGGTCACCTTTATCTGCCTGCCTGCCGTGAGAGCGCTGTAGACCGCGCCTGAACCTGTCACGTGAATGTCACGAGAAGCCTCAAGTACCGCTCCTTGCGCGTAGGGCAACAGGATGTCGGACTCTCCCTTTTGCAGTTCTTCCGCGGCCCAGACAAGGGCGGGCGCAGAGCGTTCGCCTATCTCCCTCGCTCTTTGGAAAAGGACAGGCGCGGCGTTCAGGAATAGTTCCTTTGTTGACAACAAGGAAGCCGCGGTATCTTCCGGCATGGGGCTCAGGTCCTCGCGGTACAAAGCGCAGAGAAAACCGGCAACCTTCCTGAACTGAACGTAGTAGACGTTTTCCAGGAGTTTGGTGAAGTCCGCCGCGCGTTTGGCCGCTTCAGGCGACTCCTCATCGTCGCCTCCTTCGCCGTCGCCTGTGCCGGATGCTTTGTCGAGGTGTTCCTCTACCGTCAAAATGGAGTCTATCTCCGCCTCCAGGTCCTTGAGCGTTCCGTACACTCTTGAGACCCAAGTGACGTCCTTTCCCGCCGAAACGGTAGACTTGAAAACGTTACCCCAAAGCCTGATGCTTCCCCACGCGGATATCGTCGCCTCCGAAACGGCGCCTCTGATCTCCAGGGTGCCTTCGGCCTGCGCCACCATCTTTTCGGAGACCTGCCCGCCGATTACCAGACTCCCGCTTGAACGGACGTTGCCGGACTTCAGATCGATATCCCCGGGATGGGTAACCACCGGATTAACGCTTACGATGCCGGTGCGTTCGTCATAGCCGGGGCATCCCGATATGGCGGCCACAGCCGTAACCGTATTGCCTTCTTCGTGAAGCTCGACCCCCTTTCCGGCGCGGAGGTGAATGTCTTTGGGGCGGGGAGGCAAGAGCGGTTCGCCTGTGACTGATACCCCCGGCACGCCTACTTCCGGATTTGTCTTGCTTACGATGATGCCTCCGGCTTTGATGTCAGGTTTCTTAAATATCTCCCGAAAGTCCACCCTGGTCTCGTCTGTAGCCAGGTCCACGACGCTTTCGAAGATCGTGTGCACTGTCAATGCCGCGTCCTTGCCGGGAGTGAAAGGTTCGCCCCGCGCGACCACTAGACTCTCGCCAACCGACCCGGTACACGCGCGGTGGCACGCTGCCAAGTCGATGTCAACTTTCACACCTTTAGAACGAATGCATTCAAGCGCTTCTGGCACTGAGGGATTGGCACGGGTAGCGGTTTTGACGGCTCTAACGACCAGCTGCCTACACGGAGCGGCGTCGGTCAATATTCCTGTGGCGCCGGGAACGTGAACGACCGTGAGTAGCGCCTCAAGTCCCCCGCCTGCAAGCGTGACCTTGTACGATACAGAAGGTTCCACGCTGCGAACGCGGACCTGGATTGACTCGGCGTCAAGCACAGGCGTCGGGCCGGCGGCCCTTTCGCCGGCAACGAAAACCTCGACACCCTCTGAGGGAGTCACTGTGGCAGGAATGCCACCGGGGCCGGGGGGACTGACGCCCACCAGCCCGTTTTGCACCCATGCGGTTCCGTGAACCGGGGATTCTGTTTCGCTCATCACTACTCCCCCAGCCTAAAGGGGAAACGTAAGTCCTGCCGGTATTATCGGAAAATGGGTCGAAAGCCTTAGGGCGATTTTCCGTCCAGGTGAAGCAATGTCCTCAGCAGTACGTTTGCGCCGGTTTCGCACTGTCCGGGATCCGTCCATTCGGAGGGACTGTGACTTATCCCGTCCTTGCTGGGCACGAAAATCATCCCAGAAGGCACGCCTCTCGCCGCGAGATTCATACAATCGTGGGCCGCTCCCGACGGCATTTTCCGGAACGAGAGACCGAGGCCACGGGCAGAACCGGCGATCGCGTCAATGATGTGCGGATTGAGCGGGCAGGAAGGCATGAGTGACGCCACTGCGGCGCTCGCGCGGAGACCGTGTTCCTGTCCAATTGAAGAGACCCGCCTTCTTAACGCCTCCACAACACGGCGTGACACGTCATCGTCCATGTCCCTCACTTCCACTGAGACTTCCACGTCGCCCGGGATCACGTTCCTCCCTCCGGGAAGGACGATCACGCGCCCGCACGTGCCGACGGTGGATTCCGTACCGAGATCCCGCACGTAGGTGGGTACCTCTGTGATGCAGCGGGCCGCTCCGAGCAATGCGTCTCTTCTATGCGACATGGGGGTGGTGCCCGCGTGGTTGGCCATCCCAACGAATCTTGCGGAGAAGGAGTTGATCCCCACGATGCCGAGAACAACCCCTATATCCTGACCACAGGCGTCGAGCACTCCGCCTTGCTCGACGTGGAGCTCCAAATAAGCAAGTAGTTCGCCTTCTGAAAACACGCGTGGATCTCCGGTAATCCCCGAGCCCCGCACACTGGGCTCAAGTTCTTGGATCTGTTCTCGAGTGGCCCTTTCTGTGTACACGCGACTTCCGAAGGTGCCCGAACCCATGATCGTCCCCTCTTCGTTCGCGAAGGCCGCTACTTCCAAGGGGTGACAGAGCCTCACGCCCCCTTCGACCAGCGCTCGGGCGCACTCCAATCCGCCCAGGACGCCAAGCGCGCCGTCAAACCGCCCTCCATCGGGAACGGTGTCTATGTGAGAGCCGATCATTATTGCGGGTCCATCCGACAAGTCGTCGGTCCCCTCCAGCCGCCCAAAAACATTCCCGACCCCATCTATTCGAGCGGTCATCCCCACTTCTCTCATCTTTCGAAGTAGCCAGGCCCTGCCCGCCATGTCTTCGGGGGAGTACGCCACCCTGTTGATGCCCCGCGGGGTGGCGCCTATGGCGCCGAGTTCTTGGAGGTCCGCCCAAAGGCGGCCGCCGTCGATCCTCAGTTCGGAGATCGCCGTACCCATATCGCATAGCCCCTTCCCATTCCCGATCATTTTCTCCAAGCCTATTTGGCCTTCCTTTGAACGGCTATTGTGATCCTGCGACTTGAGCGTCATGATCGTACCGTGAACACGAAAGGTCTGGGGGGTAACATTCAATGGACGACAAGCCCGAATTCCGTCTGGAACGACTGAACCGCCACAGG
>CAZMEF010000207.1:0-3378 GCA_964565305.1 uncultured Eubacteriales bacterium
ACCGCAAGTCGGGCTCACCGGGACCACCTCACGTCAGAAACTATATCAGGGTACCATGTCGCAAACAACAAAACGGGTGTACGGAATCGTGCGGCAAGCGGAGAAGATCCAGTCTCAAAGCGCAGGATAAGTGGGGTTTATTGACACCATAAAGGGGGCGGGATATAATTCCTTGGACTCTTGGGGGCAAGTTCCAGGAGGTGCCATAGGAGGAGAAGGCTCAATGAAGCGTACGTATCAACCGAAGCGTCGAAAAAGGTTCCGCACACACGGTTTCCTAGTGAGAATGGCGAGCCGCGGCGGGCGAAAAGTCATATCGCGTAGACGAGCCAAGGGCAGGGCAGCCTTGTCGGTGTAATATCCACAGTCTGAAGCGTACGAAGGAAATGGGGCTTGGGGTTGGCAGCGGGTGGCATGGCCGCGCCATCATTTCGAAAGGTATACAGCGAAGGTCGCTCAAATGCGAACCGGTTGCTTGTCCTTTACTACTTGCCTTGCGATTCGGAGCTTAGATTCGGGGTTAGCGCCGGCAAAAAGCTCGGTGGAGCGGTGCTCAGAAACAGGCTTAGGAGACGCGTGAAAGAGGCTTTTCGTCTCCTATTGCCGCATTTGACAAGAGGAGGCCATGTGGTCTTCATCGTCAGGCGGGGCGCGCAGAAGGCAAGTTACTTGGAGATTCTGAATGCCGAAAAGGACCTCCTGAAGAGGATGGAACTGTTACAGGATGCTTAAGAACGCCATGCTCTGGCTAATAAGGTTTTACCAATCTTACATTTCGCCCTTGAAGGGGCCGACTTGCAAGTACTACCCCACGTGCTCCGAATACGCCCTGCAAGCCATCCAGCTACACGGTCCTTTTCGTGGCTTCGCCCTCGGCTTGTGGCGGTTCCTACGGTGCAATCCGTTTTCCCGCGGGGGTTATGACCCGGTTCCCGTAAGGACCGGAGGGGCCGCAAGGTCAAGGGGGTACGGCGAATGCAATACATAGTCAATCTGATGATCGGAATCATGGATTTTTTCCAAGGCTTGACAGGGAGCTGGGGGCTCGCCATCATCGGACTAACGGCGACTGTCCGGGTGGCGGTTTTGCCCTTCACTATAATGCAGGTACGTTCCGCGCGCGCTATGGCTGTTGTCACCCCTGAGATCCAACGGCTTCAGAAGAAGTACAAGGACGACCCGGAACGCCTAAACCTCGAAATGATGGACCTGTACAAGCAGCACAAAGTGAGCCCTTTTTCAAGTTGTCTTGGATTGGCTTTGCAGCTTCCTGTGCTGCTGGCGATGGTCCAGGCTTTGGGCAAGCACCCGCCTCTTCAGGAAGCGGTGTTTCTTGGGCTGAAACTTGGGAGTCCACCGAATCCGTGGTGGCCTATCGTCTTGGTGTCGAGCGCGACGACGTATCTTTCGATGCGCTTCTCGCCATCGATGAACGCGGGTCAGCAGCAGGGAAGTTCCCAAAATGTGATGATGCTGGTCATGCTCGCCCTATTCGGGTACTTTGTCACCAGGTACGCGGCCGCGGTCTCCGTTTACATCATCACTACCAACGTGATCGGTGTGCTAGAGCGGTTCATAATGCCCCGGGGCCCGGCGAAGCCGTTGGAAGGGGAAAGCGTGAAGTGAAGAGCGTAGCAAAGACAGGCCGAACGATTGAAGAAGCCCTTTCCTCCGCGCTACAAGAATTGGGCGCGACAGAGGACCAAGTGACGGTAGAGGTCATTTCCGAGCCATCGCGCGGTTTTCTTGGCATTTTGGGCGGCAAAGGCGCGGAGATTAGGGTCACGCTGAAGCCCGCGGACAAAGTTCTTATGGCTAGAGAGTTCATCTCAGGGGTTCTCGATAGAATGGGCATCGAGTTTGATATTGAGGTTTTGCAGAAAGACGATTCGATGACCCTGAATATCGTGGGTCAGAACCTGGGCCTTCTTATTGGGAGGCGTGGGGAGACCCTAAAGGCCCTTGAGTTTCTAACCAACGCGGTGAGTGGTCAGGGCGCAGGGGAGTTCAGAAGAGTGTTTGTGGATGCGGCGGGCTACCGGCAAAGACGGGAAAGAGAACTCGCTGACATGGCTATTTCGGCGGCGAGGCGTGTAGATAGGTTTGGGACACGTTTCGTGATGGAACCTATGGATTCCAGAGACAGACGTTCGGTTCACGTCACGCTTCAGGATTGGGATACGGTTGAAACCTATAGCGAAGGCGAGGAACCGTGGAGGAGGGTTATCGTCGCGCCGAAACGAGAGAGAAGCGAACGGGGCACGGACGAGACGTAAGGCAAACCGAAGTGTCGATAGTCTACCGCCCCGGATTCCGGGGTTTTTCTTTTCTGGAGGCAGACAGATGGAAACATTTGGTCAGGTGACGAGAGACACAATAGCCGCGGTGTCCACGCCGCCCGGTGTGGGCGGAGTGGCGATCGTGAGAGTAAGCGGGCCTTCGGCGGTCCGGATCTGCTCGTCCTTTATTAGGGCCCGGAGAGGTCCGCTTTCTGAAGTGCCGGACAGACGTGTCACCTTGGCGGACGTCGTGGACGGCGACGGAGTGCCGCTTGACGAAGCTTTGGTGGTCGTTATGAGGGGGCCGGGCTCCTTCACCGGCGACGATACGGTTGAGATCCAATGCCACGGAGGCCGTCTTGTCACCGAGAAGACGCTGGATGGGGCCCTCAAATGGGGGGCGAGACACGCGGAACCGGGCGAGTTCACGAAGCGGGCCTTCCTTTCAGGCAGGCTGTCTTTGGAGCAAGCAGAGGCCGTGCTCGATGTCGTCGAAGCCAGGTCGGACCGCGCTTTGAAAGAGGCCGGAAGGCGTCTCCGCGGCGGGTTGGGGAAACGCGTGGAGGCATGGGAGGATAGGCTCTTGGACTGCCTTTCGGAAATCGGCGGGTCCGCAGATTTTCCCGAAGATGTTCCCGAAGCACTCGAACATACGTTTGTAGCACTAGGTGCCGTCAGCGAAGAAATATCGCAGTTCGTGCGCGGGGCCCCCCTTGGCTTGGCACTTGCTGCCGGGGTCGATGTGTGCCTAGTGGGCAGGCCCAACGCCGGCAAGTCATCGCTGTTTAACGCTCTATTGGGGGTAGAAAGGGCCATCGTTGCTGAGTCTCCCGGCACAACAAGGGACGTCCTCCGCGAGGCTGTCCTGTGGGATGGACTTCCGATGATGCTGCTCGACACGGCCGGTTTGAGGGAGACTTCCGAAGTCGTCGAGGCCATAGGAGTAGAAAGGGCCAAGTCGGCCGCAACAGGGGCGGAAGTGATCATTTACGTGGTAGACGGGGCTTTAGGCTTTTACCCTGAGGACAGGGAGTGGCTTGACAGCTTCAAGGGTCGCCGCGTGATCGTTGCAATTTGCAAGTCCGATTTGGTGAAGGAC
>CAZMEF010000208.1:0-3359 GCA_964565305.1 uncultured Eubacteriales bacterium
CATCCGCGACAAGGTCCGCGACGCTCACGTCCCTTTCGTGCCCCACGGCAGAAACAACCGGCTTCTTACAGGCGAAAATCGCCCTGGCAAGGGCTTCGTCATTGAAAACCCACAGATCCTCCTGGGAGCCCCCGCCTCTTCCGACGATAATGACGTCGACATCGTCTATGTCGCAAAGAATCTGAAGTCCGGCGATGACATCAGCGGCGGCCCCTTCGCCCTGAACCTTGGCGTCGACCACGGCGAAACGGACTCCGGGGAATCGTCTCCGCCCCGCGATCACGATGTCTTTGATTGCCGCTCCCCGTATGGATGTCACAACCCCGACGCGCCTCGGAAAAGCAGGCAAAGGCCTCTTGCGTTCGACTGAGAAGAGTCCCTCCGCACCGAGCTTGGTCTTAAGCCTTTCCAACGCCGCGTAAAGGGCGCCCAAACCCGATGGTTCCATATACGAGGCGTAGACTTGGTAGATACCGTCCCTCTCAAAAACAGAAACGTTCCCGGCGACAAGAACTTCCGCGCCATCGGCCGGAACAAAAGAAAGGCGAGCGGTCTCACTCCGCCACATGACCGCTCGCACGCTCGCCTTCGAATCCTTCAAAGTGAAGTAAAGGTGGCCCTGGTAATTCCTCAGATTCGCGATTTCCCCGCGGACCAGTATCTGTCTGAGGTACTCATCTCTCCAAAGAGTCTCCCGGACGTAAGCGTTAAGTTGGCTGACGGTGATCGCGTTTTCCCCTAACAGCACCCGTGATCACCCCGCTCTCGAAACTCCTGTCTTACCTGACAGCCGAAACCCGCCTTACCAATCCCGGCTTTCGCCGGAGAGATACTTATCGATGTCCGCGGCAGCTTCCTTGCCGGCTCCCATGGCCAAGATAACGGTGGCTGACCCTGTGACGGCGTCGCCACCGGCCCATACTCCTTGCCGCGTGGTCCTGCCGACACCTTCCGTGGCCTTCAAACCGCCCCAGGACTCGGCATCAAGCCCCGCGGTAGTGGCCGATAAGATGGGGTTCGGGCTCGTGCCCAGCGCCATGACCACGATATCGGCGTCGACCACATGCTCTGACCCTTTAATGGTGACAGGGCGGCGACGCCCCGACTTGTCCGGCTCGCCCAGTTCCATGCTCACGCACTCGATCCCCGTCACCCAACCCTTCTCGTCTCCGATGACCCTGATAGGGTTGGTGAGCAGGTGGAACTCCACGCCTTCTTCCTCGGCGTTTTCGACTTCCTCGGCTCTTGCGGGCATTTCGGCGCGGCCGCGACGGTAGATGATCATACCCTTTTCGGCTCCAAGCCTCAGAGAGCAGCGAACCGCGTCCATCGCGACGTTCCCGGCTCCGACGACGGCGACTTTCTTGCCGCGCTTTATCGGGGTATCGAACTCGGGGAACCTGTTGGCTTTCATGAGGTTTATCCGCGTAAGCCATTCGTTGGCGGAGTACACCCCATTCAGGTTTTCGCCCGGAATGCGCATGAACATGGGAAGCCCTGCTCCGCTTCCTATGAAGACAGCCTGGAATCCGTCGTCAAACAAGTCGTCGATTGAAAGGGTTCGCCCGATGACCACGTCTGTCTCGATCTTGACGCCCAGTTGCCGGACGTAGTCCACTTCGCGCCTCACGACGTCTTTGGGGAGTCTGAACTCGGGGATACCGTAAATCAGTACCCCTCCCGGGGCGTGTAGCGCTTCGTAAATGGTTACGTCGTACCCGAGTTTCGCAAGGTCTCCGGCGCAAGTCAAACCGGCGGGACCGGCGCCGATGACGGCCACCTTCTTGCCGTTTGACACCGGCTTCTGCACTGTGGCGTCACCGTGAAGTGCTTCCCAGTCGGCGGCGTAACGCTCGAGCCTTCCGATGGCGATGGGCCTTCCGACCTTAGCCAAAATGCATTTGGCTTCGCACTGATGCTCCTGAGGGCAGACTCTTCCGCACACCGCGGGCAAGTTGCTGGTCACTTTTATGGCGTCTATGGATTCCTGATAACGCTTCTCGCGGAGGAACTTGATAAATACGGGGATGTTGACCGCGACCGGGCATCCCGTGATGCAAACCGGATTCTTGCACTGAAGACACCTTTGAGCTTCGGCAATGGCGTCCTCCTCGGAATACCCCAAAGCGACAGGCGAGAAGTTGCGCGCCCTTTCTTGGGGGTCTTGCATGGGCATGGGGACTCTCTCTTTAGCGGCCACTACTTCCCACCTCCGCAGGCGCAAGATTCGTTGGCGATCTTCTCCTCATCCCGATACACGTTCGCGCGACGCCACGCTTCTTGCCAATCCACCAGATGCCCGTCAAACATTGGGCCGTCTACGCACGCGAATTTGGTTTCCCCTCCGACGCTAACCCTGCAAGCGCCGCACATGCCGGTGCCATCCACCATAATCGGGTTCATAGAAACGAACGTCTTAATGCCAAAAGGCCTTGTAACCTCACAAGTGGCACGCATCATGGGCATTGGCCCGATGGCGACCACCTCGTCCATGGTCACTCCACACTCTATAAGTTCTTTAAGCTTGTCCGACACGAATCCGTGAAAACCACGGCTTCCATCGTCTGTGCATATGTGAACCTCGTTGGAGCAGCTTCTCATTTCATCTTCAAGGATGATTAGGTCCTGGCTTCTCGCTCCGACGATGCTTATCACGTTTACGCCGTCCGCGTACATCTCGCGGCACTTGGGCAATATTGGGGCGACGCCAACCCCGCCCGCGACGGCGACCACGGTTCCGCTTTTGGGAAGCTCGGCGGGAACCCCGAGAGGCCCCACCAGATTGAGGATCCTGTCACCCACCCCAAGCTCGCCGAGGAGCCTGGTGGTGAGCCCCACCTCCTGATATACAAGCGTGATGGTGTCATTTTCCCGATCATAGCCAGCGATAGTAAGAGGTATCCTCTCACCGTTATCGCGGACCCTTAGGATAATGAACTGACCCGCTTTTGCCTTCTTAGCCACGTACGGGTTCTTAACTTCGATCAATTTGGTGACCGGCGTAAGAACCTTTTTCTGCACTATCTCGTTCATGCAGCCTGTCCTCCCGTCTCCCGCTCTCTTCGGATAACTTCTCCCATCTCTACAGTCTACTACTTCGCATCCTTCGGCGCACAGCCCAATTCCCGGAACACCCCCATCAACACGCCGTTTACGAACTTGGGCGAGGCGTAGGTGCTGAACTCCTTGGACAACTCCAGCGCCTCATCCACTATGACTTCGAAGGGGGCCCCCTTGACGTAGTTGGCCTCTGCAAGCGCCAAACGCAAGATAGTGAGATCGACTTTCGGCATGCGGGAAACCTGCCAACCCTGGCTGGATCGAGATATGGCTTCGTCGATCTCCGGGAGGTTATTTAC
>CAZMEF010000209.1:0-3356 GCA_964565305.1 uncultured Eubacteriales bacterium
ATAACCGATTAGGAGGATCTTCTTCAGAGGAATATCGAACACGGAACGCAGAAGGCCCAGCGAGACGAACACTCCGGACCCCGCTGATACCATAGTCAAGAGCAGCGCCTTCGAGATAAGCGGATTGATGTCCGCAAACTGGGTGCCCAAAACGAGCAAATCGGGTTCGGCCACTGTGACCATGAAGCCTATGAAGAACGCCACCAGAAGTCCCAACAAGATTCGCTTCGGCTTCGCCAACGACTCGCCCATGAGTTCACCCACGGGCAGAACGCCTATATCCGCGCCTAGGAGAAAAAGTGCCAAGCCCGCGATGAGAAACAGCGAGCCGGTGAGGAAACTTGAGAGCATACCGGGAGCTAAAGGCGCTAGCGTGTAGTTGAGGATAGTGACGACAGCGGTGATGGGAAGAACCGAAGATGCTACCTCTTTCAGCTTCCCGAAGAGGAGCACTACACGTTGCCCCTTTCGTCTGCGGGTTCTACTTCGGCGAACGCGACCAGGGGAAGCTTACACACCAAGCCGTGGCCGTCTGTCTTTAGGCCCGTAGTATCAAATATGGCGTCCTGTACTGTTGAAGCATCGACTGCGGGGAGGATTGTCAGGACAAGGTCCCGGGCCACGTCAAGGGGGCTGCCGAGGATGGTGTCCACTTGACGCAGGTGTTTGCCACGACCGCGAACGGCTACGCTATCTTTGGCGCCCTTTGCTTCCGCTGTCCTTACGGTCTCTTCGACGCTCCCCGAGTCCACGATCGTGACCAACAGGACGGTTGTCTCGTTCATCTCATAGACCTCCCATGTAGGCGTCCAGATATGGCTAGCATCACCCGGCCTTGTGGAATTCGAACCGCCCTAAGGAGATCCGCAGAATTGCGCTCAGCTAATTATACAGGAACGCGGAAGAATGGCACAACCCAAGAGTCTCACGGATTATCCTTGCAAAAAGTTCATCTCTCAGGCAGTGTCTCCGCGGGGAAGACCTTTGAGTAGGACAACGCTTTCCAAAGGACTATCGCTATGGTCGAATCCAACACGTGGTGCAACAGGGTCCCAACACCGACGAGCCAACCGGCATCCTTCAGCGAGTATCCGAACGGCAGAACAACGAGCGCTTCCAGCCCTGCGTGCAAGGGGGATATTAACCCCAGTGTCGCGGGAAAGGAGTATCTCTTTTTCAGCAGGAGAGCGCCCGCGATCCCCAGCGGGATGTGCATGGCCGCACGGAGGCCCACTATTGGCCCCAGCCTGAGGAAGAAACCTACCGCTGATCCGAGCCCTACGATACCGGCGATAAGCGGCCCATAGAGCATCGCCAGGAAGGTTGGTACGTGTGATGCCAAAGTAGCGGTAAACGGTGGAATAACGATACCGAGGACTCCGCCGAATGACAGCGGGATGACCAAAGAAAGTGCCATCAACAAAGAACCGACTACCAGCCGCAAAACCTTATCGTGCCCCATGATTTCGCCCCTCCCGACAGCTGCCGAGAACGCTAAATTAGAGGCATTCTATCAGCTGTCTTGTCAGCTGTAAAGCGTGTGTCTGACAGATGTCTCTAACCGAATCTTGGCGACGAAAGGAAAGAGCCGGGGCGGCTCTCGCCATCCCCGGCCAGTTGATTTCAACCACTCCACTACCGTTACTCTACTTCAACTGCTCTTAGTACGCGAACCAGTGATTGCCTATCACAGCAGCCGTGGGTTTCGACCACAGCCAGGAGTTAGTCACCTGATGGTAGTTCCAGTAGTAGAGAGCCCCGCCTGTGGGGTCCCACCCATTCAGGGCATCCCTAGCCGCCGCGTAACTGTCCGAGTCCGGCATGGAGTTAAACATCCAGTTGCCGACGCACGAGAACTGCCAAGGCTCGTATACCACTCCGGCGACAGTGTTCGGGAACAGGTAGCTTTTGACCCTGTTCAAAATAACTGCCGCTACAGCCACTTTTCCTTCGTAAGGCTCACCTGCTGCCTCCGCGTACACTACCCTAGCGATGAGGTCCAGGTCTGCCTCGTACCCGTAGCTCCACGAACCGTACGCCGCCGCTTTAGCAGGGATTGCCACCGCGGACAGGATGAACGTTAGCATCGCCAGCGCCATCCACGATCTAAGGACATTCTTTCTCATGATCTTAGCCAAACTGATTTCCCCTTTCGAAGCCTCCGGAGTTAGCTTAGGGTTCGGTGAAAGGTAGAGAGCCCTACCGCCCGTTACGTCCGGGCGGATTCACCCAAAGACGGTTCCTCCGTACCCGCCAAAGGCGCGGGATTCGGCATATGCCCAGCATTGTAGCACCAAGGGGACAGGCTTTCATTAGTGGATTTGTGGAAGTGCTATATATTATTCGGGGATCAGGAAACCTTTCTTAGACAGTTCCGCCTCTAGAGCCTCGATGTGCGCCCTATCTTTACCCCTTACCGTGTGGAGGTGAACGCCGTCAGTCAAAGAAGAAAGCAACCCGGCCCCCGAATCCTCCATGGTCAAGAGGAAAGCGTCCACATCTCGTGCGGACTTCAGGGATAATTGTCCTGTCAACTGGCCATAAACAGGATGGTCGACTATGACGTCTACGACCTCCAGGCCCATTTCCACCGCAGTCATCAGTTCCTCCCGCGTCTCTTGGGGCGTGTGTTTGATCGCGACAAGTTTGGTGATCCCACGTTGCTTGGGCCCAATCACAGCGGTGTATCCCTGAGGGGTCGCGAGTATAGTTTCGCCCGCCGCTCTTAGTACGGTGACGTCGGATACGATGACTTGTCTGGTTACGCCCAACCTGCCGGCGAGCTGGGAGCCCGTCAAGGGGGAGTGTTTGTAGAGCATGTTCACGATCTGTCTTCTTCGTTCTTTAGAATCCATCGGTGACCCACCTCCAAACTTGTGGAGTGTTGGTCCAATTCTACGGCGTTTTCCGGTACGTGTTAGTGTACGCTAGCGTCACTATTCTATGGGCGGGTCACCGTTACCTTTCTACGGGTGCAAGACCTTGGCCCGGTTCACCTTCCGTCTGTGGCTATTGTCGCCCGTTTGTTCAGTAGGTAGGCCATCCAGCCGTAGATTGCCGCCGCCACGAGGGTCCCAACTGTGAAATACTTGATGTACTTGACCAACCAGATGACTTCGGATAGTGCTTTTCCCAAGAACCCTACCGACATAGTCTTGGGACTGTTGTTAGCCCAAGCAAGGGCCAGGCCCAGCAATCCTCCCCAGTACGCGAGCGCGCTTATGATGCCTCTGAAGTCGTAGCTGGACAGGATAGGCACGATTTCAAGAAGAAGTTCTAGTCCCACCCCCCCGAAAACTAGAACCTTGTCCAAGGAAAGTGCGATGCTTAAATAGGGATTCTTGTCAAAAGACGCC
>CAZMEF010000210.1:0-3345 GCA_964565305.1 uncultured Eubacteriales bacterium
GGCATCCAGGCGGGGGAGTACCTAACGGCCAAGAGCCTGCGCGCCTACCGAGATAAGTATTCGCCGCGACTGGCCGTCCGAACGTCGCTAGCCCACTTCCGTAAGGGTGACAGGCTGAGCAACGTCCCCCTGTTCATGGTCCATAACCTAAGTGCTTTGATCGACAGGACGATCGAGCAAGGCGCCAGATAAGCCGCACGCCCCTCCCCCCATTCCTTTTCCACCACGGTGCAGGACGTTCCCCGACACAATTACCTACCTGTCGAAGTAACTCTGAAGTCATTGCAGTAGATCCTCGGATTTCCATCGTCCTATAAGATGGAGAGCGCAAGGGGGGAGCTGTCGTCAACCGGGATTCCGAATTGGCGCGAAGGGCGCTGGCGGGAGACGCCCAAGCGTTCACCGAGATAGTCGAGGCCCACAGTCGCTACCTGATGGCGGCGGTGCTTCCGATTACCGGTGATGCTGACGCCTGCAATGACATCCTCCAGGAAACCATGCTGGCGGCGTTTCGCGCCCTTCAAACATATCGCGGCCCAAACCTTAGGGCGTGGTTGGCCCGCATCGCTGTCAACAAGGCCATCGACTGGAAAAGGGCGGCGGCGAGGCAGGCCGCGGTCCTCTCGGCCGCATCAGACAAATTGCGATCGGAAGTTGGTATCGCCGGCGAGCAGGGTTTGGTCGAGCGGTCGTCTGAAGAGGAGTTATTCGACAGCGACAGCCCTTTGTCCGGTATGTACGGACTCTCCGGGATGTACGGACGCTCCGGGTTGGTCGATGCGGTGAACCGGTTGCCCCCCATGTACCGCAGGACCTTTCTGCAAAGGTATGCTAACGGCTTCAAGAGCGAGAACATCGCGTCGGCGGAAGGGGTAAGCGTGAGGACCATCGAGTCGAGGCTCTATCGGGCCCGCAGGATGCTCAGGGAGGTGCTGGCAGAAGGATGAGCGATCGTCACTATTCAGCTGCCCAGTGGCAATCATACCGGTCCGGCCAGGTCTCAAAGGACGTGGCGCAGGCGATGGAAGACCACCTGCGGGCTTGCGATGGTTGCCTGCAGACCTATCTAACGTCACTTCGCGACGATGAACTCGAGTTGGCGGAGGTGTTCCTGGATGACGGCCTGGCTACGAGGGTAGTCGCTAAGGCACTGGCAGAACGAAGGGGCGCTGCGCAGGGACAGGCGTCCCCGTCGGACCGGTCGGCTGTCAGGCCTCCGCGCGCCGTCTGGCCCGCGCTCCGCAACTACCTTATAGCCGCGGCGTTCACCGCGGTGCTGTTCGGGGGAGGCTGGTTCACCGCGATATCAAGCGAGATACCTTCGGCGTTTCTCGGAAAAGGCCGGCCTTTGGAGGTAGTGGAAGAACGCCTCCCTTCGTGGTGGCCACGGGATCTTGGAGAAAGAATCGGCGACTGGCTCGGGCGGTTCATTAAGTAGGAGGTCAGGCATATGCGGAAAAGCAGGTTTCTCACATTGATGTTCTCAATCATACCGGGGGTCGGGCACATGTATCTCGGCCTCGTAGGCCGGGGCGCGGCCATACTCGTCGGCTTTTTGGCCTGGAGCTTCGTGTCGATCTTCGGCATATATGGGATACGCGGAGGCTCGTACTGGTCAGGAGGAGTCCTGCCGGCACTGCTTCTCGCCCCGCTGCCGGTCATTTGGCTGTTCGGGGTGTTCGACGCGTTCAACGAATGCAATCGCATCAACTATTGGGCCGGCGCGAGCGCGACCGCTGCCCACGAGGCGGAGAACCCAGGGTCGAACCCGCAGGCGCCGGGGCCGTTTGCGGCTCCGACCGGCACAGCAAATGCAGCACCCACCGTACCTGAAAGTGCCGTTCCGGCTGCTCTATCGGCCGTCATGCCGGAAAGGCCGGCAGCTTTTTGGCTCGTGCTGTGCAGTCTGATTCCCGGCGCCGGACACATGTACCTCGGATGGCAACGCAGGGGCCTAGAACTGATGTCCATGTTCTTCGCCGCGGTCTATCTCACGTATTCCTTGAATCTGAACCTTTTCCTCTTCACGCTGCCGGTGATCTGGTTCTATAGCTTCTTCGACGCTCTGCAGCTATCTTCCGCGAAACCGGCTCCTCAGCAAGAGCCGCATTCCTGGTGGTTCTCCTGGAACCAGCGATACGTGGGCTATGGATGTGTCGCCATCGGATCGGTGATCCTGTTCGACCGCATAGTCAGCCCTCTCGTCTCGTTCGACTATCGGATCATCCACATGATGCGGTCGGGGATCGTAGTGGCCCTCTTCATCGGCGGCGGGCTTAGGTTGATTCTGGGCAAGCCAATCAAGCGCCCTGGCAGCGCTACTCCTGCTGATGCCGAAATTCAATCCCCTGACGAGGAGGTAGAACCCCGATGACGGCCACTCGCGGTTACCAATGGAGAGTAGGCTCCTTCTCGCTTGGACTGACGCTGATAATGGCAGGGGTCTCCATCGCTTTGGGATGGTTTGGAGGCAACCTCGCGGGGGTTTTCTCCATCCTCCGCTTCTGGCCCGCCGTGTTGCTTCTATTGGGCGTCGAGATCGTGATCGCTTCAGCCACGACGGGTCGCGAACACCCCATGATCAAGTACGACTGGCTGGGAGTCTTCGCGATTATCCTCATTGTGTCCGCAGGCCTCCTTTTCGAGGCGGCGGACGCGACGGGACTCCTCGAGAAGTTGGAGTGGGCGGCTCGCGCCGTAACCTTCGACTCGGTCGAGATCCCGGGAACGGCCGTAGCGATAGACGAAGGCGTCTTCCGGGCGGTCATATCGTGCGATCGCGGCGCCGTTGAGATACGGACGATCGAGGGAGGCGATTCGATCGTGGTATTCGGCAGCGGCAGCGTGACAGTTCTCTCGCCTGTTGAGGCCGAGAACTGGGCCGCGAGCTTCGCGGTGTCGTCGCGACGCGAGGCCGACACGCTCTTTGTGACGCTCCAATCGCCTCCGGTGGGCGAGGCACTTTGGCGGTCTTCATCTGAAGCGAAATGGGTCGTGCTTGTGCCAAGCGATGTAGCTCTGGACGCGTCTGCACCATCCCAAATCGAGCTGATCGCGAGAGGGCTTTCGGCTACAGCTACGAACCGTGGCAGATACGCTCCGCCACGCTGGGCGCCGGCGAGCACACGTTGCACATCAGGTCAAACATGGGCATCGTCGTAGAGCGTCCACCGGAGTCGAGATCTGGGTCTACTCCCTAAGCGACCCGCACCCCCACGCACCAAACTATCATCGCTTCGGTACCAAAAAGAGCGCCCCGAAGGACGCTCTTTTGATCCGGTTGTCGCCCGCCTACTGCATCGACTCCAATGCGGTCTTGATCACGGCAATGACGTCCTTAATCAG
>CAZMEF010000211.1:0-3339 GCA_964565305.1 uncultured Eubacteriales bacterium
GACGCAGTCATGGCTTGTCTGGGGCAGCGGACCTCACGGGACCTACTGCGAGCGGGAGAAGACCGGGCCGTGGTCGAGCTTCTCGCTGGAAAACCGGAGGGCATGCCCGCCGGTGACCCTGATGACCCTCTAATTTCCTTAATTCGAGATTCCGATGAGGTGTCGATGCAGAAAGATATCCTCGCCGACAGGTCCTACCAACGGATCAACGGCAAAGTGGTGCCTTCGACTCTAGCCCAGGATCTTGGAAGATATCTCGTCGACATTCACGGGCAGCAAGAACACCATTCTCTTATGCGACCTCAAAATTACCTTGGCATCCTGGATTCGATGGAAAGGAGCGCCACAGGGCCGAAAAAGGTCGAGTACGCCGGCTTGTATAGACGGCGTCTACGGCTCTTGGACGATATTCGCGACATCAGTAAGCCCAAAAAAGACCGGCAGCGCGAGATGGATCTTCTTGCGTTCCAGGTGAGAGAAATAACCGATTTCAAGGTGACTGCCGGCGAAGAGTCCTCTTTGCAGGCGGAGTACAGAGTGCTCTCGTCTCAAAGAAGGCTGATTGAGCTTGCGACTTCCGCCTATGCGGCCCTGTACTCCTCGGCATCTCAAAAGCCCGCCAGTGAATCCTTGGCAGAGGCACTTGACGCGCTGACAAAGGCAGGCGCCATCGATCCCGCCGCGGCCGCCCCTCGCGAAGCTCTTCTGCAGGCATCTTTCTCGCTTGAAGCCGCTTTGGATGCTCTTAGGATGTATCAGAAAGGGTTGTCGGCAGATCCCGCAAGGCTTTCCCAGATAGAAGGACGCTTGGATCACTTGGCGCGCCTCAAGTCTAAGTACGGCGAAACAGAAGAGGCGATCTTGCGATTCGCAGAGGAGGCGGCGCTGGCCCTTGCGCAGCTCGGCCGCGCCGAAGATACTCTCTCAGCCTTGCGGGAGGACCTGGTTCAAGTGGAAGCCGACATGTCGCGAGTGGCGTCTTCGCTGAGCAACATTCGTGAAAAACTGGCCGGGACGATGGGAGAGAGCGTGACGGGAACCATCAAAGAACTGGGAATGCCCGGCGGATCGTTCCAAGCGGCCGTGTTTCGCGAAGACGACCCCGACGGCATACCATACGGAACCGGGCATGCCAAGCCTTTTCCGGATGGGTTCGACAGAGTCAGTTTCTCCTTTACCGCAAACGCGGGAGAGATGTCTCAATCCGTAAACAAAGTCGCGTCAGGCGGAGAATTGTCAAGACTCATGTTGGCCCTCAAGTCACACCTCGGGGACAACGATCCAGTACCTACGTTGGTTTTTGACGAGATCGACGCCGGCATCGGCGGAAATGCGGGACAAGCAGTCGCGGACAAGCTATGGAACCTCGGCAGGCGTCATCAGGTCTTGTGCGTCACGCACCTGGCGTCCATAGCCGCGGCCGCGGATCATCACTATCTCGTCGAAAAAGAAGAGCGTGACGGCCGCACCGTAGCCAACGTTCGGTTGCTAACCCAAGAAGAACGCGTAAGGGAGATAGCGCGCATGTTGAGCGGCTCGGCGCTCTCCATCTCGGTCGACCACGCCCGCGAACTGCTCAGGGTCTCGCGCGAATCGAAAAAAGCATAAGGCCTTCGGTCGAACCGCGCCCGTATCCTTCCATGGTTTACTCGCCCTCGCGCAATAAACGTTCCTCTTACGGTAAACCTTAATAGCGTGTCGGATGGGAGACCGAGAGGGGATGGCTTTTTGCCCAAAGAAAACGCCAAGAAAACCATAGGCATATTGATCTGCGTGATTATCGCCCTAATAAGCGCCTCCGACCCATTTCGCCTAGCCTTCTCCCTTCCTGATTCAGTCACTTTGATGACAGGTCAGGAGTTCACCATAGACACCGGGTATCCGGTGGTTTCCGTGGGTCCTTTGGCCATAGGCAGAGCGTCCTTGCGTGAGTGGCTCGACCTTTCCACGAAGGTTACCATGGATACTTTTTCGCCGGGAGAGTACTCGATTCAGTTCAGGCTGTTCGGCTTGATTCCGCTCCGGCGCGTGTCACTTACCGTGGCGGAACCTATCATGGTGGTGCCCGGCGGCCACTCCATCGGCGTGATCCTTCGCGCCACCGGGTTGGTCATCACGGGTCTGTCTCCTGTCACCACGATGGATGGAAAGGAAGCGTGGCCCGCCAAGAACACAGGCATCGAAGCGGGAGATGTGATTCTGTCGGTTAACGACAGCCGGGTGGGCAGCAAGACGGACCTCGCTCTTGCGGTTGACAGAGCGGGGCGGGAAGGCCTTTGGGTTGACCTTTTGATCGAGAAGGGCGACGGATCGGTCATTAGGCGCTCGCTTCTGCCGGTGCAAAACCGCGACGGCGGCTACAATGTCGGGATTTTTGTGAAAGACTCCTTGGCAGGCGTGGGCACCCTTACGTTCTACGATCCGGCGACCGGCCTTTACGCCGCGCTCGGGCACGTTATATCAGAAGGGGACTCGCGCCGGCCCGTGGCAATGAAGAAGGGGCAGATAGTGAGGGCCACCGTGACCGGCGTCCAACCCAGCAAGAAGGGGCAGCCCGGGGAGGTTTTGGGCACGTTCGTGGAAGGGCGTGACGTTATCGGAAGCATCATGAAGAACGGCGATTGCGGGATCACCGGGATCCTGGACATAATGCCGGACAACCCTTTCTTCGATTCGCTAGTGCCCTTGGGCCTCGAAAGCCAGGTCCACAAAGGCCCCGCCGAAATACTCACCACTTTGAGCGGCACGGCCATCGAGCGGTTCTCGATAGAGATAGAGCAGATATTCAGCGGCCAGACGAAAAGTTCCAAGGGGTTCGTCATACGCGTCACCGATCAAGAACTGCTCAGCGCTACGGGTGGCATCATCCAGGGGATGAGCGGCAGCCCCATTCTGCAAGACGGTTACCTCGTGGGCGCGGTCACTCATGTCTTGGTGAACGACCCGTCGCGCGGGTACGGGACGTTTGCCGAATGGATGGCAAGAGATTCGCGGATGATGTCACCTTCGATCCCGGCTGTCGAAATCCCGGCGTTTAGGCCAGAGGAATAATTTCACAAAAAAGAGACGGGACGTTGCTTACCGCGACACATTGGTATAATATGGGTGATACAGGTGGCGTCTTACAGTACGGGGGGGAGAGCGGGTGCACAAGATCCGGGTTTTAGTCGCAGACGACAACAGAGAATTTGTGGGGTTGCTTAAGGAGTACCTTGACAAACAAGAGGATATCGAAGTTACCGGGGTGGCGCACAACGGGCTCGAAGTCTTGCAGGCTATACGAGAAACCGAACCGGACGTTGTTATTCTCGACATCATAATGCCTTATCTGGACGGCAT
>CAZMEF010000212.1:0-2975 GCA_964565305.1 uncultured Eubacteriales bacterium
TCTCGGTATGGTGGTCATGAGCATCCGGGTGATCCTCGGGCTTGAGCGAACCTACATGGCGGGGAGGCAAGAATGATGCAAAAGCAGACACACGTCATCTGGGCCATCCTGGTGCTGGTGGTTTTGCTCCCACTGATATTTCCTTTGAAGCTGCCTTTGGGGCCGAGTCCGGAGGGTCAAGCCGCGTTCGACTTCATCGACAACCTGCCTGCAGGAAGCATAGCCATGATGGTGGTAGAAGTGGCCCCTTCAAACGAGGGCGAACTTTGGCCCATGGCCCTGGCCGTCGCCCGGCACCACATGCAGAAGGGACATAAGCTCGTCTTGGTGACGTTCGTTCCTGACGGTGTGATGTACTCCGAGAAAATCAGGAAGATGGGAGAAGACGATTTCGGTTACGTCTACGGCAAGGATCTGCTTGTTCTGCCTTACAGGGCGGGCGGCGAAAACGCTTTATCCGCAATGGCGGATGACATCAAGAAAGCGTACGAACAGGATCAATGCAACGCGCCTCTTTCGGGGAGCGCGCTTTGGGGCGAGATCAAAACCATCAAAGACGTAAAGGTGGTTTCGTGTTACACAGCCATGGACGATCATCTGTGGCTGGCAAGGCACGTGTATGCAAAGCATGAAGTTCCTTGCATATCGGGGAACATCGCGCTGTCCACTCCCGAATCTATCGTGTACTACAAGAACGGGCAGCTGGTTGGCGTAATCTCGGGTGTCAAGGGCGCGGCGTACTACGAGCAGAACATCGACAAACCCGGCTTGGCGACACAGTCTATGGACGCGCAATCGGTCGGACACCTCTATCTTCTCCTGCTCATGATCGGCGGCAACGTGGTCTACTGGAGACTCAAAAGGGGCGGCCTCAAGAAGACGGCCGAAGCGGCGGGAGCGAAAAGGGGGAAGACCGGTGACAACTGATCTTAAGATATGGATTGGCGCTCTCATTTCGTTGGGCATGTACAGTTACCTTTACAAGGAGAATCCCGTGTTTAGGGTGTGCGAGCACTTGTACCTCGGCCTTTCCCTGGCTCACTTGGCGGTTATGGGCTGGGGCAACGTGAGGGATGTAGGATTGACGCCTCTGCGGAACGGGCAGTACCTGACGATCATCCCGGTGATCTTGGGACTACTTCTGTTCTCACGCTTCATACCGCGGCTATCGTGGTTGGGGAGATATTCGCTTGCATACCTGGTAGGCGTTGCGTCGGCGGTCACCATCACCGGCGTGATAGACGCGGGGATCATCTCACAGATTCAGGGCGCCATAATCCCACTCACCAGCGTCAACGCGGTTATCACCCTGTTGTGCAACGTCTCCGCAATCGCCGTGTTCTTCTTCATAGTCGGCTCCGGTGTCGGAAAAGGCTTCGTCTCGGAAAATAGGACAGTAGGGCACGTAGTCAAGCAGGGGTCCCTAATCGGGAGGTTTGTGCTGATGGTCTCGTTCGGGGCGGTGTTCGGCACAACTGTCATGGCCCGGCTGGGGCTCTTCATCCCGCGGCTGAAGTTCCTATTCGGCGATTGGATCCATCTGATCCCGCCGGTCAAATGAGATACGATTAGGTCACAGGTCGAGATTACGAGGAGGATACGCGGTGGCGGCAAAAGCGAAAGCGGCAGCGAAGTACATCGACAAGAAGAAAGGGACCATCATATCGGTATCCGATCAGATCTGGGCTCTGGCCGAGGTTGGACTTCACGAAGACCAATCGGCGGCCATCCTGACAAAGGCCCTTCAGGACGAAGGGTTCGAAGTGGCGCTAGGCGTGGCTGACATGCCTTCGGCCCTTGTCGGCACTTGGACGAACGGAAAGGGCGGCCCCACAGTCGGGTTCCTCGGAGAATACGACGCGCTTCCCGGGGTATCCCAGAAAGCCCTCCCGCATAAGGAGGAGCTGACTCCCGGAGCGGCGGGGCACGGATGCGGGCACAACCTGCTCGGAGCGGGCGCTCTGGGCGCTGTGATGGGACTCAAGCAGCAGATGATCGAAAAGAACATTCCAGGGACTTTGAAGTATTTCGGATGTCCGGCGGAAGAGAACTTCGGCGGGAAGGCCTTCATGGCTCGCGCCGGGTTGTTTGACGATTGCGATGTGTGCCTAACGTGGCATCCCGGCAGCCTGAACCAGGTACGCGGATCCTCGTCGCTTGCCGTCACTTCCATGAACATCACTTTCCACGGCAGAACGGCTCATGCTTCAGGCGATCCTTACAACGGGAGGAGCGCGCTGGACGCCATCATGTTGACAGGCATGGGCGTTGAGTTCCTCCGGGAACACATGCCGCCCAAGGCTAGGATCCACTACGTCATCACCAACGGCGGTAGCCAGCCGAATGTGGTCCCCGCCAAAGCGACCGCGTGGTACTACGTTCGCTCTCCTCAGCAAGATGAGGTTGTTGCCCTTTATGACAGGGTAGTCAACTGCGCGAAGGGCGCGGCCCTGATGACGGACACGAAATGCGAAGTTGAGCTTTTGGACGCCATATACAACGTCATACCCAACCGCGTGTTGGAGGATGTGCTGGAACAAGCCATGGCTAAGGTAGGGCCGCCGTCTTTTGAGGCCGAGGAGATAGCGTTCGCGCAGAAACTGGCGGAATCCTTTGAACCCGGCCAACTGGAAGCCTTCTTCAGAAACCAGGAGCTACCTGCCGAAGTCCAATCCCAGACCATCAACACGACGCTTGTTCCCAGACCCGCCACGCCCGACGACCCCAAGGGTTCGACCGACGTCGGCGACGTAAGTTGGTGCTGCCCGACGGCTCAGTTCACTACCGCCTGCAACGCTTTGGGAACCCCAGGCCATTCGTGGCAATACTGCGCCCAGGCAGGGATGGGCATAGGGCACGCGGGGATGATCGCGGCGGCGAAAGTGATGGCCGAGGCGGGCCTAGAGGTCCTCACTCATCCTGAAGTCATCGCCGAGGCAAAGCGATTGGGCTTACTCGTTATTCCCGGAGCCATG
>CAZMEF010000212.1:2985-3274 GCA_964565305.1 uncultured Eubacteriales bacterium
GCAACGCGAGCATCGCGCCGGGGCAGGGTTGCCCCGTCGGTTGAATTGCCCCGCAAGAAGCGGAAGAGGCCGGAGGGATCCGGCCTCTTCCCTTTGTGGCGCTTTGTTGCGCTTCTCTGGGCTTCTTTGGGCTTCCTTGAATTCCTTTGCGCTTCTGCTCGCTTCATTTCACGTCTCTTCGCTTCCTGCCCGTTACCGGCTTGCCGGCACCTCCCGCTTGCCTGCCTGATCCTGACCGCTACCTCTACATGCAGAGATGATTCTAGAAGGTTCTCATACGGTATCTAAC
>CAZMEF010000213.1:0-3258 GCA_964565305.1 uncultured Eubacteriales bacterium
TACGACTTACGGCTCTGAGCGAGGCGAAGAGCCAAACAGCCAGCAAGCCCGACATCGCCAAGAACCCGAAGAGGCCCACCTCAATGAGAAACTGCAAGAAAGTGCTGTGCGCGTGCGGCGCCGGGGTTTGTATGATCATGTACTCGGGATAGACCTTCCTGAAACTCTCCGCTCCCAGACCCACCCCATTGAACAAATTGCGTTTGATCACGGCGAGAGCGCCCCGCCAGATAGATATTCTGTAGGCGTTTGAGGTGTCTTGAAGGCTGAACGACGACAATAGCCTCTTGAGCAGCACCGGAGGGGCCAAGGCCAACCCTGCCGCGCCTCCGGCCAACCCCACCGGGAGTACCCTCCAGTCGTACAGAACAGCCAGCACGCAGAAGGAAACCACAAATCCAAGCCAAGAGCCCCGGGAAGAACTCAAAAGCAGTCCTATGCCCTGTAGGCCCGCAAAGCCCAAGAGAACCAGTCTGTTAAGCCAGTTGCGCTCCATGAGGATAAGCGCCATCGAAAGCGGCAGCGCGATGGCCAACATTTCCGCAAAGAAGATTGGGTTGGTGAAGGTGCCCGTGAATCGCACAAGGTTCTCTTCGAACGCCTTATCAACCCAAGCGATGGGCGAACTCCATCCCACAAACCGCTGGTACAAGCTCACGAACCCCGAAAACGCCGCTCCCGTTAGGAAAGGCCAGATGACGTTTCTCGCCCGACCGCGAGAAGCAGCGTCGGCGCACATGAAAAACAGAAGAAAGTAGAAAAGCCAAAGTAGCAAGTTAGGAAAACTGACTTTGGGATCCACCGAGGCCACAGCCGAGCCAATCAGGAAGATGATGACGAATAGGGCAAGAGCGGTAACCCAAAATGTCGGCAGAAGCCAAAGTGACCGGCCGTCCTCTTCCGTAACCATGCGCGCCCGACTCCATAGCATGAGCGCGAAGACCCCGATGCCGGCGAGGACCACCAGCCCTGTGGGCGCCGCGCACGCCAAGGCCAGCACAAGCCCCAGCGCCGTCTCGACGGTCACTTCACCCTGGAAAGGCACGAGTGCCACTCTGGCATACGACCAGATCCACTTCGCAAGCACGCTGTCGGCCCACAGCAGTTTCCACAGATCGACGGCACTCTTGAGCGTCTTCCCAGTCCAACTTGCATCCAGTTGGCCATCAACCCACGCGAAAAAGGCAATGACGAAAGATTCCATACGCTCGCCGGCGCGGACCGCCGTACGATAGGTCTCGCTAGCCGTAGCGTCCGCAAGGCTCACGTTCATTCGCCCTTCAGGTCCAGCAGCAGGATGTTACCGTTAACCTGCGCCCACTTTGTGGTGATCCCTATGCTTGTCCCCACCCTGACTTCAACGCCGTTGACGGTGATCGTGTGATCTCCAACCCTTGCGGTGGCTTCGACGGTCACGTAGGCGTCCACCCTGTCGTCCGCCTTCCGCCGCAACCATTGTCCTTCTTCAATAATGGTCCACACTTCGGCGGGTTCGGTTGTGACCCCGGTGATCGTCCCTATTTCGGCCCCTGTCTTGAACTCGAAGACCCTGCCGCCCTTTTCCAAGGCGTCCGCCGTCGTCGGCCTGATCGTGGTGACCACGATGGTGTATACGACGGGCTGCTCTCTGGCAGCCATTTCCGCAGGAAGATTTCGGCCGTACCTTGCGTAAAGGAACCACGCCAAAGCGATCACAAGGACCAACACCACGACGGCATCCACGATGCTGACCTTGCCGAACAACTTTCCCTTTCTGTCGGTCCGACTCACAGACACCCACTCCTCCCGTAGATAACGCGGCGAAGGTGGCTACCATTGCCTCGTTAGCCTGTCCGCTTAACTGATCAGCATAAACGCATAGCCCAGGCCGCTACCGTTATGTTTGTCTTCCCGTCGAGTATACAGTAACGGATCACGGCGAGGGTAGGTTCCACCTCTCCGCCACCCGTATCCGCTCAAGTGTCGTGGGGTGTGTCCAGGCGAACCACCGCATGAAGGCAGGGGGATCGACGTCAGACAGGTTCGTTACAGCCAAGTTGACCTGGGTGGACACGAAAGTGTCGCTATCGCCGGTGAGAGCGAGGGAAAAGGCATCTGCTTCGACCTCGAAGCGCCTGGAGATGTACGAGGAGGCCGGCGATAGGACGTATCCCGCCAGACTCGACACCAAGAGGAGCGCCAACAAAGCCCGTTCTATGTTTCGATAGGAGGTCAGCGGAATATCCGCGATAGCCGTCCTGAATATGAGCAGCACAAGCAGGGTTCCTACAGCGGATATCAGTATTCCCTTGGCGACGTGACCGTATTTCCAATGCCCCATCTCGTGCGCCAAGACGAGCTTAACTTGCTCCGGCGTGTGCGTGTCGATCAGATTGTCGTAGAGCACGACCTGCCTGGCCTTCCCAAACCCCGCAAAGTAAGCGTTGGAACGAGTAGTCTTG
Source organism: uncultured Eubacteriales bacterium (assembly GCA_964565305.1). Taxonomy (GTDB): domain Bacteria; phylum Bacillota; class Sulfobacillia; order Fermentithermobacillales; family Fermentithermobacillaceae; genus DULO01. The sequence continues at coordinate 2,442 of CAZMEF010000213.1, forward strand.
GCCGAAGCCTCCATGACGAGCACTTCGCCAATCTCCATACCGGCGTCGGCGGATAGCCGCTCTATATCCGCGAGTATGACCGGATCCTCCAACGGGTGAAACCTATCCATGAACGGCGCTATGACTGAAGGGTATATGAAGGCGATGAAAGCGCTCGCGACCACCGATCCGACTGTAAGCGTCCAGATCCAGCCTCGCGGGATCTTCTGAAGCATCCATGCGACGGCGGCGCCGGCGACAGCGTAACCAAATGCGCCAAGCAGAAAATCTTTCAGGTAATCCACCAGCCAGACGCCAAAAGAGGCGCCTGTCAACCCGTATTGACGTTCCAGGAAATACCCTGAGTAGGCCCGCACGGGAAGCATCACCAGCGCGATGATCGCGGTAACCAGCGCCCCCAATGCCGCCGCCATAAGCATGCTGCGACCCAGCGACACGCGGCCGGAGAAGGGGCCTTTGCCGCCCAAAAAACTTCGCTTCGAAAGATACCAAAGCAGCCCGAAAGATATGAAGGCGCCTGCTCCTGAAGCAAGATATCCCCTCTGGGCCCGGGCATCCGCTCTATCCAGATGCTCTCTAGAGAAATGGGCAAGCGCCTCCACGCTGTGAGGGGGGGCCATAAAAGCGGAAAACACCCAAATGGCCGCCAGAGTAAGCGTCAAGATCCAAAGCAGTCTCACTGTCCGTCACCTCACGCCAGGAGTTACGCGGGCCCCGCATCGCGAAGGTATGTAGCGCTCCATGCCTTATTCAGTATTCTATTTATCCTCGGCGGGTCCTCAGTCCTCCATTCTCCCCGGTTTTGCGGCAGACGCGT
>CAZMEF010000214.1:0-3230 GCA_964565305.1 uncultured Eubacteriales bacterium
CTCCGCTCCGTCCCCACTTCAATCTCCACTTCATCTCCGCCCCTGCTCGTTGCTTCCCGTCATCCCCGGGTATATAATGCCGAAAAGCAGTGTAGCGGAAGGGCGGCCAAACAGCGGTCGAGTGGTAGCCGAAATGGTGACCGAATGGCAGCAGAATGGCAGCGGAATGGTAACCGAATAGGAGTATTTGGGCTATGAAGAGGACAGTACCTAGCGGCGGCGCATAAGAGAGGGAAGGTCAAGGCTGAAAGCCTCCCCGCGCGGTCCTAAGGGAAAACCACCTCGGAGCCTCCGGCGGAAGCCGCCCAGTCGGGCAGGGTAGGGTACGCGACGAGTGCAGCAGCGCAGGACGAGCGCAACAGCGCGCGATGAATGCAGCCACGCAACCGACTCGCGACAGCCACCCGACGCGGAGCAATTAAGCGGATAACGCCGGCGCGGAGCGCGATATAGCCAGATACGAGGATCGGCAGATCAGTGCAGATCAATGCAGCTCAATAGAGCAGATCGAGTCAGACGGTTCAGGTCTGGCGGCTCGAAACGGGTCTTGCTCAGCCGGTCGTTAAGGGTGGAACCGCGGAACCTCGCCCCTTTGGGGACGAGGTTATTTTGATCGGGGGCGAAATCGGCCCAGCCCAAGGCAGTCAGTTACTGTCCCAGCCCAAAGAAAGTGTGCTCAAATCAAAAGGAGGTTAACATAATGCCAGACAACTCCCGGATCGCAAACAACTCTACGATCCCAGGCAACTCCCAGATCCCAGGCAACTCCCAGATCCCAGGCAACTCCCAAATCCCAGACAACTCCCAAATCCCAGACAACCACCGCGTATCCTGCGGCGAAGCCACAGCCGAGGTGCCGGCCAACGGCACGTACCTGGACGTCAAGAAAGCCATGGGATGGAAAAACGACACCCTCATGGCCCTGGCCAACGGAGAGCCCAAGGAGCTTCGCGCCGCGGTCGAGGGCGACTGCGACGTCGCGCCCCTCACGTTCGACGACGAACGCGCGCGCTGGGCCATGCGCCACACCGGCTCTCACGTTCTAGCGCAGGCCGTCAAGCGGCTCTTCCCAGGGGTGAAGCTCGGCATCGGCCCGGCCATCGAAGATGGCTTCTACTACGACTTCGATCCCAAAGCCCCCTTCGTGTCCGAGGACCTCCCGAAGATCGAGGAGGAGATGAAGCGGATCGTCGCCGAGAACCTCCCCGTCACTCGCGAGGAAGTCGATCGGGGGACGGCTAAGAAGATGTTCGCGGAGATGGGGGAGACGTACAAGGTCGAGCTGGTAGAGGCGTTCCCCGAGGGCACGATCATCACCCTGTATAGGCAGGGCGACTTCGTGGACCTCTGCGCGGGCCCTCACGTCCCGTCCACCGGGTACCTCAAGGCGGTCAAGCTGCTGAGCCTTGCCGGCGCCTACTGGCACGGCGACGAGAATCAGCCGATGCTGCAGCGCGTGTACGGGACCGTCTTTGCCACCCAGGAGGCGCTCCAAAGCTACCTCGACAAATTGGAAGATATCAAAAAGCGCGATCACCGGAAACTCGCCAAGGAACTGGACCTCTTCAGCATCCAGGAAGAGGGTGGCCCGGGGCTCGTTTACTGGCATCCAAAGGGTGCGTTGGTCCGCGAACTCATCGAGGAGTTTTGGCGTAAGGAGCACAGGAAGCGCGGGTACGACATCGTCAACTCTCCCCATATCGCCAAACTCGATCTGTGGAAAACTTCGGGTCATTGGACTTGGTACAAGGATAGCATGTACGCCCCAATGTCGATCGAGGGCGTAGAGTACCTGCTTAAGCCGATGAACTGCCCGTTCCACATTCTGATGTTCAAGAACCAAACGCGCAGCTACCGCGAACTGCCCATGAGGATGGGCGAACTCGGCACCGTCTACCGGTACGAGCGATCGGGCGTTCTTCACGGGGCGCTTCGTGTCAGGGGATTCACCCAGGATGACGCTCACATCTTCTGCACGCGCGAGCAGCTGGAGGACGAGTTGGTGAGCGTCCTTGAGCTGGCCCAGTTCATGCTGACGACGTTCGGCTATTCCGAATACGTATGCATGCTGTCGGTGAGAGATCCCGAGAACAAGGCCAAATACATCGGCGAGGACGACGTGTGGATCATGGCGGAGGGGGCGCTTGAGCGGGCGCTCAAACGCAAGGAACTTCCGTACACCGTCGAGCCGGGCGAGGCGAAGTTCTACGGCCCCGCCATCGACATCAAGGTCAAGGACGCCCTCGGGAGGCTCTGGCAGGGGCCTACCATTCAGGTGGACTTCAACAATCCCGAACGGTTCGACGTGACGTATGTGGGAGAGGACGGCGCGAGGCACCGCCCCGTGATGGTCCATCGCACCGTGTTGGGCAGCATGGAAAGGTTTGTCGCCGGGCTTGTCGAGCACTATGCGGGGGCGTTCCCGATGTGGCTTTCGCCCACGCAGGTTTCGGTGATCCCCGTGGCCGAGAAGATGGGAGACTACGCCGCCAAGGTCGCGGGTGAACTCAAGGATGCGGGATTCAGGGTCGATTGCGACCTTGGCCACGAGAAGATGGGGTACAAGATCCGCCAGGCGCAGCTCCAGAAGGTGCCCTACATGCTGGTGGTGGGCGCCAGGGAAGAGGCCAACGGCACCGTCTCCGTGAGGCACCGATCGGGCGGGGACCTGGGGGCCATGCCTCTCGGAGCGTTCATCGCGGAGATCAAGGCCGAGGTAGATGAGAAGGCGCTTGAGCCGCGGGTGAGGTGACCGTCGCTCAGACTGCCGTTCCGATCGTTGCGTCCGAAGCCGGGCCGAAGGTGTAAAAAACGCTGCTACGACCCGCGAAGCGTATCAGGCGCTGGCGGCTATGCTGGGCTTTTGTAGGCCGCAAGCCCTACGTTTTCGCGGGTTTGTTCGATCCATCTTGACCTACCGGGGCGTTACCATGATATTCTTGGCTTGTCCGATTACATCCAGCTCATGTAGTCATAGCCAAGGAGGGATATTTGTCCAGCTGGGGCGGATGTAGTATGAACGAATTGTTGTGCGGAAGCGTTGAAGGGCAGACATAATTGGTCACCTGATTCTGCCTGGAGCTAGTGGTGAAACCGGCCGCGAAGTTGGGCCGGTTTTTGTGTTTCGGAAGCAGAACGAAACGGAGTTCGGAAACGGAATTCGAAAGCAGAGCACCAAACAAAGTTCGGAAGCAGAACGGAAATGAGTTCGGAAGCCGAGCACGAAAACA
>CAZMEF010000215.1:0-3229 GCA_964565305.1 uncultured Eubacteriales bacterium
GGCAAAAACCAAAGGGAGCCCGGTTACATGTGACAATTCCGTGGTGAAGCGAATCCCTTCTATCACGTGCGACACACCTGTCAAATCAGCCAGATGGGTATTTGATACGAGCCCTGTCGCCAGAAGACCCGCGGACTCGGAAATCGCCTTCAAAGCCTCCCGGGCTTCGGGCACGGTCCGCGTGAACGGCCTTCGCGAGTTCACCACGAACAACCCTTGCGCGTCGTCGGGCAAGGCGTCTCTGAGACCGCCTAAAACCCTCGACCCTGTCGGGTCTCCGCCAACGTCGATGACAATATGGGCCGGCCCGTTCTGAATCACGCGCCTGACTCCCACAGGCAACACGGGCAGATCGGCACTTTTCAAGGATTCTTTGGGCGCGATCACTTTGACTCCCAAACACTCCAGCTCGTCGCGTACGTCCCTTACCCTGAAGTAGGGCGTTACCGCGTCCAAATCGACAAGCATTACGGGCTCTGTCTTGGCTTTGTCCAGCGCGTAGTTGATGGCGATCTCTGACTTCCCGCTCCCGTACAAACCGTAGAAGACCGTCACTTCGGGCAAGCAGAAGCCCCCCATCCTATCTCCTTTTCCTCGTACCTATCAGATTTCTCCAAAGGAGGCCGCCGATCCTTTCATTAGGAGCACATCGATGACGTCTCTGCGGTGGATGTGGATTCGGGTCCACTTACTGACTCGAATCTCTATCTCCCGGCAAAGGCGCGCGATCCCGGTTCCGGGTCCCGTAAGCGCCAAAACGCTCACGTCGCCTCCGAAAGCGGTCACTTGTCTTCCGACCTCTTTGGCCACCTGGTATCCCATGGCCACCACTGCGGAAACCGCTCCTTCATCCCCGGACGAAAGCATGGATTCCAGGTCTCCGATAGAATCGGCCCCGGCGTAAGCGAGCAAACCCGCCTCCGCCTTGAACGTCTTCACAGGGTCTCCAACAGGGTTTTGGCCGAGATAGGAGAACAAGCCGCCCGCAGGAAGGGTGCCCGCGGCGGTCAGCCCGAACGGGCCTTCTCCGAGCACAGGATCTGAAGTATCCACCACGTCGTTCCCCGCGTGACTGGAGACGCAGCATTCCTCACCGAGATAGACCGTAAGCCCACAAGCGTTTTCCCCAAGGCCTAAGGTCCTTTTTGCGTCATCCCACGCCGCCTTTTGGGGAAGGGCGTAGAATACGCCTCTTCGGGAACGACCTTTGGTTCCGGAAAGCGAGGCTTCAGGCCGAAGCTTGGCCGACGCCATGGGTTCCACCACGTAGCACGACGTGCCCACGCTACGGCAATAACAAAAACACGCCACTGTCATCCGGTTGCGCGGGTGGTCTTTGTCTATGATCCCGGCTTCACGGGCCAGATCTCGGTCTAGACGGTAGACCCCGGCATTGGAAGGTAGCCCGGCGGTCGGACCAGGCGGCCCATACGTTCCTCCCGGAATGGCGACCAGAGAGGGAGTTCCGATCTCCCTCTCTATCAACGCGAAATCCGGCTCATGCGGTGGAAAATCCCACGCGGCGAGATAACTTCCACCTTGCCCGTCCAAATCGACGGCGCGGGCCCTTATCCCCCTATACCCGGCATCCAGGGCGAGTAGCGACTTCATCGGGGCATGTAATACCGCTTCTGTTCCAAGGCTTTCCGGATCCTGTCTTCCGCGTAGACTTCCGCCGCGCGGTGCGTCCCGATATTTCTTTCTTTGGAAATGTCGAATATCTTAAGAAGGACCTCGTAGATGGCCCCCACCTTGGCCATAGCGCGTTCCCTGTTGTAACCGCCCGGGTTCTGCTCTTCAGCCACGTTTATTACCCCACCGCCGTTGGTGATGAAGTCGGGCGCGTAAAGAATCTCCCTGTCTGCGAGCGCCGTGCCGTGACGCGCTTCAAGTAGCTGGTTGTTGGCGGCGCCGCACACGATCTTTGTGCGAAGCCTGGGTATCGTCTCGTCGTTTATCGTTGCCCCCAAAGCACAGGGCGAGAAAATGTCGCACTCAACATCGTAGATTTCATCGGAAGAGACCGAGTCCGCTCCTAGCTCCACAGCCCGCTGCACCTTGTCGGCATATATGTCTGTAACCGTAACTTTGGCGCCGGCTTTCAGCAAATGCTCGGCCAGAGCGTACCCGACTGAACCTACGCCTTGCATCGCGACCTTCCGTCCCGCAAAGTCGTCGGAACCGAACACGACCTTAAGCGATGCCGCCATTGCCCGAAACACCCCGAAGGCCGTAACCGGCGACGGGTTGCCGCTGTGGCCGTGCCCGGCGAGACCCGATACGTGTTTGGTCTCTGTCCTGATGATGTCCATGTCGTCTGTGGTGGTCCCGACATCCTCAGCAGTGATGTAGCGGCCTCCGAGAGAATCGACGAACTTGCCGAAGGCCCGGAATAACTCCTCGCTCTTGTCTTTTCGGGGATCTCCGATGATTACGGCCTTCCCTCCGCCAAGCGCAAGCCCCATGGAGGAACTCTTGTAGGTCATCCCCCTTGAGAGCCTGAGCACGTCCGTAAGGGCCTCTTCCTCGGACTTGTAAGGCCACATTCTGGTCCCGCCGAGCGAGGGCCCAAGCGTGGTGTTGTGGATACCGATGATGGCCTTTAGCCCGGACGTCTTGTCGTAGCAGAAAACCACCTGTTCGTGATCGTACTCTGCCATCAGTTCAAACATCCCCAACTGTTCTTCCTCCCTTAGTTTTGTGTAATAAGGTTTCTGGCCATGGCCAGGGAACAAAGTTTCGCTTGCCTTTGGTCGGACCTGGAGATGACCACAATGGGCGCGGCGGCCCCAACGATGATCCCGCCCAGAAGCGCGCCCGCGAAGTATTGCATGCTCTTGGCAAGCGTGTTGGCAGAAACCAGGTCAGGGGCCAATAGGATGTCCGCCTTTCCCGCGACTTCGCCGCCCACGCCCTTGACCCTCGCCGACTCGCTTGAAACGGCCACATCCAAAGCCATCGGACCGTCCACGTGCGCCCCGTGGAAAACTCCCCGATCGGCCATCTTCGAGATGACGGCGGCATGCAAGCTCGCTTCAGAGTCCAAGGTTGGCACTTCGGTGGGGCCGAGCAACGCGATCCTGGGGTCCGCAACCCCCATGGACCGGGCCACCCAGATGGCGTTTTTCGCTATTTCGATTTTCTTCTCTAGATCGGGCGCCAGAATTACCCCGCCGTCTGTCACGAAGATGAACCTGTCGTACCCCTCGATTTCTGTGGCGGCCACGTG
>CAZMEF010000216.1:0-1965 GCA_964565305.1 uncultured Eubacteriales bacterium
GGCGGGTCCTCCAAGATCACCTCATCGCCGGGCACGGGAACCCTATCCAAAATCTTCATGACAAGGCCCGCGATGGTGTCGACATCTTCGTCTTCGATGTCGATGCCTGTCCAGCTTTCAAGATCGGCGAGACTCATCCGCCCGGGCGCCTGCCACGCCCCGTCCGGCGTGAGGACGGGCTCAACCTCGCGCACGTCGTACTCATCCCTTATTTCGCCCACGATCTGTTCGACCAGATCTTCGAGCGTCACCAGCCCCGAGACCCCGTCGAACTCGTCGATGACTATCGCCATCTGGGTCCCGGCCCGCATCATTTCTTGCAGAAGGATTCCGGCATTCTTGGTTTCCGGCACAAAATGCGGCTGAACAGCGAAGTCCTTAGCGGAACGACGGCGGAGCCGTTCCTGCCACACCGGTGCGTCTATAGGCGCCGGGCCTTCGGAACCTTCCGAACCGGTCGCGCTCGCCGCCCGACCCGTGTCGCCTGAGTCTGCCACGTAAACCACCAGGTCCTTGATATTTACGATCCCTGTGATGTTGTCCTTCGAGTCCAAATACAAAGGAATTCGCGAAAGGCCGTATCTAAGCAAGAGGTTCAAAGCATCCAGAGCAGACCTGTTCTCCTCCAGCACGATCATATCCGGGCGGGGCACCATGACCTGGGTTACGTCCAGGTCCTTGATGTCGATGACCCCGTGGATCATCTCTTTCTCGTCATTACTGATGGCGCCGGACGTCTCGCCGTAATCGACAGTCGCCATCAGCCGCGCTTCATTCAACCTGTCCGCCATGCTCGGTATCGCCGGCAGCGCCGCCGCCGCGGAGGAAGCCACTTTTTCAGCGATCAGCGAGAAGGGCCTCATGACAGCGCTCAACGCCGCAAGCAGCGGGGAAAGTTTGACCAGGATAGGTTCCGGGTTTGCAGTCCCGATGAGTTTGGGCGTAATCTCGCCAAATATGAGAATGACGATAGTGCCACCCACGGTGGCTACCACTTCAGCCAGGTCGCGCCTGAGAGAAAGCCTCGACAACGCGAGGGCGGTAATCAACGACGCAAACGTGATGTTGACCAGCGTGTTTCCAAGAAGAAGGCTAGACAAAATGGGGTTTGGGTCTTCCTTTTGGCGTAACGCCCGGGAAAATCCTTTGTGGCCGTCAAAAGCGCTTCTCAGTTTGACTAGGTCCGACGAGAACAACACGCTCTCCAGGCCGGAAAAGATGAATGACAGTCCTAAACACAAAATGGCCCATAATATGGGCGAACTACCTCCGGGGTCGTCCACTCACCATCACCTTCCGAACGATCTCAAGCAAGAACACATTATACATATTCGTTCGAAGTATCGCCATGTCCTTTTTAGTCCTCGTCCTTTGTTACTGGGCAGAGACAAGTCCGGAGGCAAACTCAACCTTCTTGGCCTTCACCCACAAGTGGACGGGAAGCCGCAGTTCCGGCGCGTCGAAATCGACGCCCATGATGTCCTTTATGCGCCGGATGCGGTAATCGAGCGTGTTGGCATGGATGTTCAACGCCCTGGCGGCCTTCCTACGCTCGCCCAGCAAATCCAGGTAAACCTCAAGGGTGTCGAGCAGCTCGCCTTCTTTTACCTTGTCATATTCGAAGACCTTTTGGACCAGCCCCGCCGCAAAGTTCCCTGGAGAACCACAACGTAACAGCTCCGCCCCAATTTCGTACGCCATGAGCGCCACGTAATGAAAACAGGTCCCGGGGAGACCCAACCGTCGGGCGATGTCTATCGCCGACAGGGCCTCGCGGTAGCTTTGCCCGAAGTGGCCGATGGACTCGCCACCGGTGCCAATGCCCACAAGTGACCCGGCCGCACCGCTCAGCTCGACAGGCCACCGCGCCTCGTCCTGCGCGCATTGACTGCACAGCAGCACAGTTTCATTATCTGAAACGCGCTTTAGCCAGCCCGCCCCCATTTCCAGAAGAAACTGCTCGAC
>CAZMEF010000216.1:2065-3219 GCA_964565305.1 uncultured Eubacteriales bacterium
TCGCGCGACACGGCTTCCGGCGAATCGACTCTACGGTCCGCGCGACGTATCACCACCGCCCGGTAAGGCGGGCGCATCTGCCACCCCAATGATCTGGCCTTCACAAGCGCCGATGCCCTGTCGGGGGGATGCTCACCGATAAGCTCCGCGACGAATTCCGCTTGAGCGCGAAGGTCGCTCGACTGCTCTGCTCCCGACAGTTGTCGCGCCAGACGATGACACGTATCCCTGATCGCGTCTTCCATTGCCCCGGGGATGTCGATCCCTTCGTCGGCCACCCAAAGATACCCCAAGATCCCTGCGCCATGCCTAATGGGAGCGCTGATTCTGGACGTGAACCCGATATCGGGTATGGGAGCCACACGGATAGGCGCGTGCGAGAGTTCGATGGCCCGGTACACGCCCCTTGCCTTGAGCGTGTCTATTGTGGCGGCCGAAGCCCCCTTCCGCAGAAGGGTCTCCAAGCGAACGGGATCTACGGGCCCCTCATGAACAGAATAGGCGATAAGCAGACCCTCGCGATCTTCGACCGTGATCGGCCTCTTGATCGACCTCGCAAGTTCGTCAACGATGGATTGAATAGTCACCTGATCGAACCCCCGGTCACCCACCAAAGACAGCTGCCACCGAGCGCGAGTTTCTGTGACGCACCTCTTATTCCACAGCACCCGTTTGTAGTCCTCTAGAGGCGGAGCGGCCTAGGTGGGACGATAAAGGATCCGGGGCGTCGGACATCGAAAAGGGGGATGGTTAGGGACATCAGCGACCGGGAAGGGGCAACGTCATGAGCACTTCATTTCCTCCGGACCAAGCAAAAGCGTGGAACAAAAGGCATTCGATGACTCCCGCGGGCATTCAGGGATTGCCGGCGACGCCGAAGATGACCGATGTCGCCGAGTTCCTGGTGAGCCGCGGAGCAGGCACCGTCTTGGACTTGGGGTGCGCCATCGGCCGCTGGTCGGTCTTTCTCGCAAGTGTGGGAATGCCGGTGACGGGTCTGGATTTGTCCTCAGACGCCATCGGTATGGCGAAGAACTGGGCGGCTGACCTCGGCTTCGATGATAGCGCCCTGAAGTTTGTGGTGGGCGACGCCTTGAATCTTCCTTTTTGTGACGCCGGGACCGGCGGACCGTGCGGCGCAGCAGGAGCCGGCG
>CAZMEF010000217.1:0-3201 GCA_964565305.1 uncultured Eubacteriales bacterium
TTTCCTCGTCATATCCCTCTTGGAGGACAGCGGTTATATGGCTAGGGCCGCGTACGTCGTGGACCGGTTCATGCATGCCCTTGGGCTACACGGAAAGTCATTCATCCCGCTTCTGATCGGGTTTGGGTGCAATGTCCCCGCCATCATGGCGACCAGGACTTTGGAGAGCAAGAGAGACAGGCTCCTCACCATTCTCATCAATCCGCTGATGTCTTGCAGCGCAAGGTTGCCTGTGTACGTCCTGTTCGCCGGAGCGCTTTTCCCGGACGCCCAGGGGCTCGTGGTGTTCTCCCTCTACTTGCTGGGCATGGCGTTGGCTCTTTTGATGGCGCTCGTTTTTCGAAAGACGCTTTTCAAGGGCGACGCCCCTCCCCCGTTTGTCATGGAATTGCCGCCCTACAGAGTTCCGACGCTCAAAACCACGGCGACGCACATGTGGGACAGGGCCGGTTCTTTCATCAAAAAGGCGGGGACCATAATCGTCTCTGTGACGATCTTTGTCTGGGCCCTCTCAAGCCTGCCCGTGGGAATCGAGTACGCGAGCAGGAACAGCTTCTTGGGGAGACTGGGCGGAGCGGTCGCGCCCGTATTCAAGCCGGCCGGGTTCGGCATTTGGCAGGCCGCGGTCGCTCTGGTCTTCGGCTTTGTCGCCAAAGAAGTCGTGGTTAGCACTTTGGGAGTGGTGTACGGGGTCGGGGGCGGAAGTTTGACCGCTACCATCGCCGCCACGTGGACTCCCCTATCCGCCTACTCGTTCATGGCCATGACGCTCATCTACATTCCCTGTGTGGCGGCAATGGCTGCTATCAAGCGAGAGACGGGGTCCTGGCGCTGGACAGCTTTCTCGGCGGGATACACTCTCGTCCTGGGTTGGTCGGTGTCGGTCGCGATATTCCAAATCGGGCGCCTCTTCGGGCTACGCTAAGAGGAGATGATCACATGGAACTGCTATTTCTGGCTTTAGCCATTGGCGGGACAGGGTACTACCTTTACAGAAGAATCGCCGCCGATTTGAAGTCGGGCGGCTGCTCCTCGTGTCCCATGGCCTCTGAATGCGGCAAAGCGTCGTGCCCCTTCTCGCAGGCGATCGAGACGATAGAGAAGGAACGCTCTGCGAAGCCGGCGGGCGATGGATCACAGGCTCTCTCTAAGCCCCTCGGTCCCGAGTAGGATACGCCACCCGCCCCCGCCTACCGGGCTACTTTCGTTGGTGTCGAATTCGACGCCCGCTATCTTGATGCCGGCGATCTGTTTGAGGTTCCATTGGCTTTGCCTGTCGTACTGCCTGTGGTTTCGCCATCCTGTGGACATGGATAACCACGAGTATCGGGCGAGGTTTGAGTCGTCTTTGATGTGTTGGCAGACGGCGCCCGAACCGTAAACTCCCACATGGTACCGCCCGCCCTCCTTGGCGAAAACCTGATTGACGGCGCGAAAGTAATCGCGAACGGGACCCTTCGTCTCTCTATCCGTCGCGTCGAAATCGACCGCGAAATAGATGGGAGTCCGGTCGGGCTGCCGTATGACGTCGCGAGCGTACAGATAAGCCGATTTTGCGTTGGCAGCGCCCAATGTGTCGCTGAACCTGTACACGGCGTTGTTGAAATCCTGAAACACGGCCACCACCCATATGCCGGAGTCCGAAAGACGTTGGGCTTCCTCCGTGCGAAGTTTCTTCCAAAGTTCACCGGTACAGTAGTAACGCACGATGAACGTGTATCCCTGTCTCTTGACGGCGTCTATGACCGGCTGCGTGCAGGGCGTGGCGGTGTCGAGTCCTTTGGCCATTGGCGCACCACTCCTCATGATAGCTAAGGTAGTCATGCCCACATGTCATCGCGCGGAAAGCCGGCACGGTAACATAATGTGACACACGCTATGGTACGCCGCGTTTTCTCAAGAGGTTACCGGTTCGAGGAAATCAACGTCAAGATATCGACGAGAGTTTGCGGACCGCCGATTCCAGCAACTTTGGGTACGCTCCAAGATAGTAACTCGTGTCCAGCCTCTCGGTGTGCTTGTGGGCGTCTCGCCCTGATGGACCGATGTTGAGCACCGGCATATCCAGTTTGAGGAGGGCCTCCACCGGCAGACTGTAGATATTTCCCCAGCCGGGAGTGTTCGTGGTCAGCGGCAAGATATCTTCGAAGGTCCCCTGGAACCCCACATAACTCAGGTCGCTTATCGCCACAAAGTGCTCGTTCACGGCGAGCGTTTCCCCGTATAAGCTTTTTGCCTCCGCCGCTAGTTCCTGAACGACACCGATAACGCCCAGTTCTTTGGAAGTCTCTCGAAGGTTTGTCCTGTACGGGTAGAAGGGCGGCAGAAAGCCGACCATAATGAGCGGCTCACGGTCCTCGTAATGCCGGAGGACCTCACCGATTACGGCGATGCACTTGTCCCGCGGGTCCATGCCAGAGGGCAGTCCCCCGGCGTATGTTTGCAGGTGAGCGTCCAGATCACATTTGGCATCAGCCCGCGCGTCGCGTAGAAGCTCCTCATATGTTATTACCTTGGTGCGCCAGGGCACCTGAACAGGCGGGCCTCCTTCATCCGAGAGTTGCTCGGCGTTTTTCCGCAGGCGCTCCAAAGCCATGTCGAACGCTTCACGGGCGACGGATTTCATCATCTTTAGCGCGGCCCCCGGCGTCCGGTTAACGAAAAGGTAGTTGAAGTAGGTTACGGCGCGGGCGGGCAGAGTTACAGAATACGCGTCTCGCAAATCCCGGTGTTTCAGAGCGGTAGGAGGCGGATACACTTCGCGGTCCACCCTGTCGGCCCACGAAGAGGAACCTTCCAGCAGCATGTTAACCGCCGAAGCCAAAAGGTTGGCGTTCAGCCCCTCGTAGTGGGAACCGACGTGGCTTTCCCGCCCGACGCAGTAGAACACCGGCATCATCTTGCCAATAGTCCCAAGGGACACGTACCTGTTTTGATCGTCGTCGTGCTTCTGCGTCTCGCCTTCGGTGTTGACGCAGGCCAAAAACTCAAGGTTCTCGGCTTTTTGGATCCCGACGAGATTCTCGACGGCCGACACCATTCCCGCCGATTGGTTTTCCTCATCGGGAACTATCAGCATCGCGAGGTTGGCACTAAGGGCGGATGGATCGACCGCGGCTTTTCGCATGAGTTCGATTTCTGCGGCAACGCCGCATTTCATGTCGAAGACTCCGCGGCCAAAAAGGTAACGTCCCGAATCCA
>CAZMEF010000218.1:0-3190 GCA_964565305.1 uncultured Eubacteriales bacterium
ATGGTTATGTCAGAACCTTTGCGCCAGGAATACAAAGCGGTTCCGGCTGCTTTCTCGACTGCCTTGTAACCGGTCGACCGGCGGGAGGTGACCATAGTCCACGTGAAAGTTGTTCCGCTCCCCCCTTGGTTACGAGCCTCGATATACGCCATGTACTGCCCGGGCGCGGGATCCTTCAAGAAGATATACCTGTCCACAGAGGGACCCAGTGAAGCTGAAGAGGCAACCTCGGTCCATCTCCCGGCTGCTTTGTCGTAGAAATACAGGAAGACCTCCATCTTCGCGGCGGGATCCGATGGATTGGCCGCGCTCAGATAGATGAAATCTGTCCCCTCGACGATCCCGGAAATGGTCTTGGTAAGCGAACTGGAAGCCGGGGCCATCAACGTTTCCCGGACTACCTGCCCGTTCTCGCCCGGCTCTATCGCCAGAAAAGCGCTGTTAAAGGCGTCTCCCGCGTTGTACGCGTAAACCTGGCCCGATGCCTGCCCGTCGGGCTTGGATGATGCTTCCTCGCAGGTGTCGTGGACGAAAATCCCCTGCCGAGTGAAGGAATAGTAGAACGCCGATTCTGAAGTTCCATACGCGTAGGACATGGGATCTGTCAATACGACCATTTCCCAAACTCCTGACGCGGGACGAGCCACTTGGATCTGCGTGCGGTTCTCCTCGGCTCCCGCGCCGATCCAAGGACTTTCGTACACGAGTCTTCCACCGGCATCGTACACGTACATGCGTTGGCGACCTCTCGGACTTCCGCTCTGGGTCTTAAGAGTCTCGAGAGCAAACAGAACGCTCTCTAGCCCATTGTCAATTCGCAGATACTCCCTGTGAATCGAACCGGCGGTGACTACCTTCTGGCCTCCAAATGAACCCGCCTCTCCGAACTTGCGCGGATTCAGGATTGTAACCATGAACGCGAGATCCCGTCCGGTCGTCTGGGGATCGTCAGCGTTCACGAACGCGGAGAGCAATCCTTGGCGTAGCGACGGGCTCATCGTAAGCCTAAGATCGCGCTGCTCCACCGCAGGTATGGCAATAGCCGGCGAGCCGGCTTGTATCCAATCAGGAAGAGAAAGCGCCAAGTGCAAAGCAACGGGAGCGAAGCTGTCGATCCCGAGCGTGAAGGCGCCTGGGACCCTTTCCCTGTCGAAGAAGCCGCCAACCTGAAAGTCACCGGCCCAGGGAACAACGGCCCGTATCTTGTAGCCGGCGATTCCTGTCTTGAGCATCTCCACGGACCGCTCCGCGTGCAACAGGCCAAAACCTTGCTCGACAGCCTGTGCTTCAGCGATAGGGTTGGCGCCCTGTTCCACGACTCGCTTCAAAGTGGAAGCCGTAACCCTTGAGGGATCGGGGGAGGAACCCAATATGATGGCGGCCGCCCCTCCCGCGTAGGCGGCGGAGGCGGAAGTGCCCTCGAACAGCCACGTTTCGTCCGGGGACGACATCCAACTGGGTCCCTGCGCGGGACCATACGCCGGTGCCAACACACTTACTGTTCCACCTTGGGAGGTGGGCCCAATGGAAGTCCAGGGCCAAAGCCTTCTGCCCTCGACTCCTAGCGCCGCGGAAGCGGAAGCGGGAATGTATCCACCGACTGCCAAAACGTTGGACATGGATGCGTAATCGGGCAAGGTCCCTAACCCCGGTCCCCTATTGCCGGACGCGATCACCACGAGCGCGTTGTACTTCTCCTCAATCTTGCGCAGAGTTTCTTCCAAAAGCCCGCTGCTTTCGTTTGGAACCATCGGGGCGACGCTCATCACGACAACCTTGGCTCCCCGGGCGCAGGCTTCCGTGATCCCTTGAGCCAACAGATCCCATCGGGTAGTGCCCGAAGAATCTACCGCCTTAACCGAGATTATCTTGGCCTCCGGAGCAAGCGCTGAGAACGACTTGCCTCGCCCGCCCAAGATGGAAGCGACCATCGTCCCGTGTCCGTGGCCGTCAAACCCTAACACTACCTCTTTTCCACCGGAACGAATGGCGGCGACTACCACTTGCAGCGTGCGACTGCCCGTAGCAAGCCTGACGAGCGCGCGGTCCTGGTTTTCGCTAAAGAGCCTAAGGCCGGTTTCCGTCGTCAGATCACCGTTGTAATCAGTATCGACGTAAACCGTGTCGTACTGGTCGGCAAACCTGGAGTCCGTGAGCACGATCGCTACCGGCGCGTTCTTCAACAGCCCTTTGAGAGGGGCGTAAGAAGACAGGCGGGAAGGATCCAGTATCCCCACCCGGACTTTCCCGCTCTTCGTTGCCAAGCCCGAAACGTTATACGTCTGGTTCTTGTACGTTACAGAGCCCGATGATACCTGAAGCGGTTCCGACATCTCAACCGAACCCTCGCCTGTAACATCCACACAGTCCTTTAGGACTCCAGAGGGGAAGAGCGATGGGTCAACGCCAGTATCCACGATCCCGATGATCACGCCTCGCCCACCTAGATCCGCTATCCCGGAAGACGGTCCGGCGCCGATTTCCGCCAGAAGGGGGCCGGACCACTGGGGGTTGACAGCAATTTGGCTGCCTGAATCCGCCGAGATGGCGAAGGTAGGGCTTACCCCTGACTCAGGTACCTCCGTAAGTCCAAGCAAGCATGGGCTCAACAACGCAAGGGCCAAGATCGCTCCTATGGCCCTTAATGTGTTTTGTTTCATAGGGTCCGACAACCTCTCATGGGAGCACCGCCACAAGGCGGACCTTCCCGTTAACAACTATGATGCCAATCCTGGTACCCATTGGGACGAGGGAAAGCGTAGACCGAGTTCCCGACTCGAACACGTCCATCTGCCCGACCGACAAGGGAACGCCCAATATCTGTCCCTGCGAGTTGAGATTGAGCTCTTTCCCAGTGGACGAAAGACCTCCGTACGTGCCCTCCAGATCCCATCGCCTTCCCAATAAAGCAAACACCCTCAAGGTAAGGGTTGCCGCTTCGGCTCTTGTGAGGCTTCTAGACGGGTAGAAGCGCCCATCTGTGTCTCCAAGGACTACTCCCGCCCTCGCGAGACGCTCAACCGACGTGCTTGCCCAGACGGGAATCAACGAAGAATCGGCAAATTGGGCCGAGTGATCCGCGGTCAGCGGCACGCGCAATAACAGAATGCACCGGTCGAGCATAGCAACCGCCTCTGCCCTTGTAACGCCCCGGTCAGGAAACGCCAGATCGCCTGAATCGCCGAGAAAG
>CAZMEF010000219.1:0-1526 GCA_964565305.1 uncultured Eubacteriales bacterium
AATGTGGAAAGCGACATCGTGTTGCCCCATGACCTGGACTTGGAATTGAGCGGAGTCGCCGGCAATATTACCGTGATGGGAATGCGTAAGGGCGTCGACATACGAAGCGCAGCCGGTAGCGTCACGGTTGACGCCGCGCCGGAACGGGTGAAGATCCGCGCGACCGCCGGAAACTGCAACGCCAAGGTGGGACCGGGTACGCGGTCGTTTAGCTCCAGCATGAGCGCCGGAAATCTGGATCTCGCCATCCTGGACGGCTCCTCGGTGAATCTTGAAGCGAGCGCCGCGGCGGGCAACGTTAGTACGAGGCTTTCGTGGATTGACGTGACCAAGCGGGCCGCAAGTTCTTCTGCCAAAGGGACTTTGGGTACAGGGGAATGTGAGGTTAAACTGGATGTGACGGCAGGCAACATATACGTCCATTGACAATGGGTAGGTATAATGGGAGTGAAATACTTTACCCAACAAGGACGGAGCGTGATAATGCATGCCGGCACGATGTGCTGAGGGGGACTTCGTGGAAGTCTACTGGATCGTGTTGAACGCGAACGAGCGGCCGAAGGATATCCTCCCGGAGGATACGGCCGCTCATCCTTTGGAGGCTTGGGCCAAAGGATGGGCGACGCGCGAGGCTTCCATCGGAGAAGAAGTGGAAATCACCACAATGTCCGGGCGGCGTCAGAAAGGCGTACTGACCAAGGTGAACCCGGGTTACGCGCATACATACGGTCCCGCTGTCCCCGAACTTGCTCGAATCGGAGCGGAACTGCGTGAGCAGCTGAAAGGGGGGCAGGGACATGCCTAGTGACAACTCTTACGCATCGGTAATGGGCAGACGCAGCGAGATCATGCGTCGCGCCCTTGGGATCGAGTACGAAGAGTTCCTCAAGGGGCCCCTCGTTTTCGACTACGAGGCGATGATGTCAAAGGCGGGGTATTCGCTGGAAGAAGTGGAGCAGATCCAGCGGGCCACCGGCGTCGGGCACACCCCTCTTATCGAACTCCGAAACGTGACCGAACTCGTTCGCAGGACGTCCAAACCCGGCTTCGGCGCGCGTATTTTGGTAAAAGATGAGGCTTGCAATCCTTCGGGCAGTTTCAAAGACCGGAGGGCCTCCGTGTCCATGTACCACGCTAAGAAGAAGGGATACGAAGGCGCACTCGCCGCGACCAGCGGCAATTACGGCGCGGCGGTAGCGTCGCAGGCGGCGATGTACGGTCTGGGCTGCATCATCGTCCAGGAGGTTTTCGACTCGCGCCTGGCGGGGCAGCCGGAGATCATCGAGAAGTCTCGCAAATGCGAGGCTTACGGCGCGGAGGTCGTCCAGTTGACCGTGGGGCCGGAGCTTTTCTACGCCGCGCTCATGCTGATGGAGGAAACGGGTTACTTCAACGCCTCTCTTTACACACCGTTCGGCATCTCGGGCATAGAGACCCTCGGCGCCGAGGTTGCCCGCGAAACAATGGAAAGGTTCGGGAAACATCCGGCCTATGTGGTCATAACCCACGCGGGAGGTGGGAACGTA
>CAZMEF010000219.1:1536-3175 GCA_964565305.1 uncultured Eubacteriales bacterium
ACGTAACCGGGACGGCCCGCGGCTTGAGAAAGGCAGGGGCGCTTGAGTCCAAAGTAATCGGAGCGAGCGTCGACCTTTCGGGCTTGCATATGGCTTCGGACAGGGATTTCAACCGGAAGTCGTTCACGACCGGTCATACGGGTTTCGGCGTGCCGTTCGCGACCTGGCCCGACCGGACCGATGTTCCTAAGAACGCCGCCCGGTCTCTTCGCTACCTGGACCGGTACGTGACCGTCACCCAGGGCGAGGTCTTCTACGTCACAGAAGTCATGGCCGCCGTCGAGGGGCTTGAGCGGGGTCCCGCGGGGAACACCTCGCTTGCGGCCGCCATCCCGCTTGCCAAAGAACTCCCTGAGGAAGAAATAGTGGTGGTCCAGGAAACGGAGTATACAGGGGCGGGCAAGCACCCTCAGGCTCAGCTCGATTTCGCCAGGCAAAACGGAGTGGTTGTGAGGAGGGGAGATCCGAAAGACAACGTTCCCGGGAAGGCTATCGTCATTCCGGAAACCTTCTCGCAACTGGGATTCACCGAGGTGTCGCTTGAGAGGCTAAAGCGTTCGTACCTGCGTAACGCCGTGGAACGCAACGCGATCAAGCGCGCGACAGATGAGGAACTGAACTTTCTCGCCGAAGATACCAATTCCGACGCCGGATTCGTACGTTCTGTGTTGGCAGAATTAAAGGCGTTGGGCTAGAAAGGGGATTGTGGATTGCCAAACAAGGAGCATTTGGACGAGTTCCTCGAGTTTCTATCCATTCCGAGCGTGAGCGCCCTGCCGTCGCACAAGCCTGACATCCTTCGCGCCGCCGACTGGCTGGCAGCCAGGATGAGAAAGGCCGGCATAGAAGCGGTCGAGGTCATCAAGACCAAAGGGCACCCTGTCGTCTTTGGAAGAAAGGACGTCTCGGACAAGAACGCGCCCACTGTCATGGTGTACGGGCATTACGACACCCAGCCCCCGGACCCGCTGGACGAATGGATCTCCGAACCTTTCAAACCGGACATTCGCGACGGCAAGATCTACGCGAGAGGGGCCGCCGATGACAAAGGCGGAGTCTTCCCCGCGGTTTTGGCCGCGGAAGAGGTCATAAAGAGCGGCACTCTGACGGTGAATCTGAAGTTTCTATTCGAAGGCGAAGAGGAAATCGGTAGCCCTAGCCTGGTGGAACTTCTCCACGGGAGGAAAGATGACTTCGCGGCCGACCTGGTCGTGTCCGTTGACGGCGGGATGTACAGTCAAGACACCCCGGCCCTGTCGGTCGGGTCTCGGGGTCTTGCCGCTGTACAGGTCGATGTGGCGGGACCGGCTACTGACGTGCACTCCGGCGGCCTGGGCGGGCTGATCAATAACCCGGTACAGGCGCTCGCCGAGATCCTCGTGAGCATGAAGGGGCCCGACGGTAAGGTCCTTATCCAGGGCTTCTACGACGACGTCGCGGTTCCGACCACCAAGGAAAAAGCCGACATGGCGCTGGTTCCTTTCGATGAGAGCGATCTTAGGGAAAGGGTTGGTGTGCCCGCGTTGTTCGGGGAGGCTGGATATACTCCGGTCGAAAGGACATGGGTCCGCCCGACGCTTGACGCCAACGGCATTTGGGGCGGGTTCCAAGGCGATGGGATTAAGACCATCATACCCGC
>CAZMEF010000220.1:0-3166 GCA_964565305.1 uncultured Eubacteriales bacterium
CCGCCCCCCGCGTCGGCCATTCCAGACCGACGGCACCCGCTCTGTCGGTCATTCCAGGCCGACACAGCTATGTCGGGCGGCGGCCATCTCCCACCATAATCATCTCTCCACAATCCCCTTGACGCGACATTTCCCCAGGAGTAGGATTCTTTTCGGTAAACAACTCTTTAAGGCTGGTCCGGAGAGTCCAGCAAGGGGTCGCATAACTCGCTCTTGCTGGGTGACAACAGGGGCTTTTTCATGGGGAGCATCTGTGGCGCGGCGAATGCCAGCAAAGCGCTGCCAGCAAAGCGCTGCCAGCAAAGCGCTGCCAGCATAGCGCTGCCGGCACAACGCCACTTTCAAGTCGCACCCCAGCAACGTCCCCAAGCAGTCATGTCCGCCCGGTTTCAAATACAGCCCTACTCAGTTGGATTCAACTCAAAGCATATGAGGAGGTCACTGAATGCCCAAAGAGCCAGAAAGAGTCGTCGGCTACCTTCCTGACGACACCCCGCCGTTCGGCAAAATGATCATCTTCGCTCTACAGCAAGTCATAGTGATGTTCCCTGCAACCGTGCTAGTCGCCATCATTACAGGGTTTGACGTCGGAGTGACCATCGTGGCCAGCGGCCTTGCCACTCTGGGGTTCCTCCTAATCACAGGTAGGCGGATTCCCCTCTACTACGGCTCCAGTTTCTCCTACATCGCGGCCGTAGCAGGCGTCACCGCGATCGTGACAGAGGCGACCGGTAATCCTGTGGAGGGAATACGGGCAGCTCAAACCGGCATAGTCGCTTCAGGGCTTATAAGCATCATCGCCGGCCTGCTGATTAAGAAAGGCGGCCCGAACGCAGTCAAGAGGATCCTGCCTCCGTCGATCACAGGTTCAGTAGCGATGATCATCGGCCTTTCTCTGGCTGCCGGCGCGCTGAGCGGCGCGAGCGCCAACTGGCCCGTAGCTCTGACTACCCTAATTGCGACGATACTGTTCTCAGTCTACCTAAAGGGCACCTTGGGGCAGTTGCCCGTGCTGTTCGGCGTCATCGCCGGTTACCTGGTCGCCCTGGCCATGGGGCAAGTTGACTTCGCGCCTCTCCACGCCGCGCGGTTCTTCGCCGTGCCCCGCTTCACCCTGCCGGCGTTCAACTCGTACGGGTGGATGGCGATCGGCGCCATTGCCCCCGTAGCTATCGCGACCATCCCGGAATCCACCGCGCATCTCTTCCAGATCGACCTTTACGTCAATAACCTCGCAAAGCAGCTCAAGCGGAAAGAGAAATACAAGATCGGTGGCCTTCTCGGAGACAACCTCATAGGCGACGGCATAGGAGACATGATAGCGGGAGCTATCGGAGGACCCGCCGGCACAAACTATGGTGAGAACAACTCCCTCATGGCGATCACAAACAACTTCTCCGTGCCCGTGCTCGCCACTGCCGCGATCCTCGCCATCGTCACCGGTTTCTTTGGGCATGTCGCTGCTCTTGTGAACACCATCCCCGGCGCCGTCATCGGCGGGGTGTCAGTTTACTTGTTCGGCGTGATCGGCGCGCAAGGAGCGGCGCTCATGATCGCCGAGAAACTGGACCTCTTCTCGGCGAAGAATCTCGCGATCGTCGCGACGATTTTGATAATCGGTCTCGGCGGTGCGGCGATGCCGAACGGCATGATCGTAATCGGTGACCTTAAGCTTCCTGCCATCGCCACGGCCGCCATCTTCGGAATCGTCCTGAATCTGGTGTTCGAGTTCGTGCCCTCAGGCCGTGAAGGTGAACCGGCAAAAGGGTCGAAGAAGAAGCAGCAGGCGTAGGCCATAGGCGGCGCGGCCGCCAAGCTTCGACAAAGTCGAACAAGGAGAGGCCGCCTTAACTGGTTAAGGTTGTCGTCGCCACGGCGTTTGATTCGTGCTAGAGTGTCTTCTATCACGCGACGCTTCGGAGACGCTTCGGAGACGTTGCAATGACTGATTGATGTTCCAGCAACGTCTCTGAAACGTTTTGTTTCGGGCAACATGATAAGATTGGCGTGGCACTGGGAACCGGCCTAGCTTGGGAACCGTTCTAGGGTAGTAACCGAACCGGCTTGGTCCGGGAGCCGTTCTACGGTAGTACCGGAGCAGGGTCGAGAGATAACCGGGCCACAAGCAGAAAGGCAGAACGCTAGACATGAAAGCTATTGTTATCGGCGCGGGCAAAGTCGGATATCACATAGCGCGCAAACTTGCGGAAGAATCCCACGATGTGGTGCTGATTGACAGCCGTGAGGAAGCTCTGGTTCCCGCCAGGGACTCTCTCGACGTGTTGACCGTTTACGGCAACGGCGCCTCTCCGAGAACGCTTGAGGAAGCCGGAGTCGCCTCGACCGACATCCTAATCGCCGTCACCACTCAAGATGAGGCGAACATCATCGCTTGCCTCACAGCCAAGTACTACGGGGTGAAAACGACGGTCGCCCGGGTCCGAAACACGGAGTACACTCTTCCTTCCAAGGCTTTGACAATGGGCCAGCTCGGGATAGACGTGATCATCCATCCCGAACGCTTAGCAGCGAACCAGATCGTCAAGCTTCTGAAGACGCCGACAGCCAGCGAGGTCGGCTTTTACGCTGACGGTCGCGTCCAGCTCTTGGGGATAAAGTGTGACAACCCCGGAGCGAGCCTCTTAGGCAAACCCTTGCACCAACTGGGACTCAAGCATTCGCTTGTCGTGGCGGTGTCACGCGATGACGAGCTAATCATACCCGACGGCGACACGAAGCTAGAGTTCGGGGACTATTTCTACGTTATCGGTAAAAGTGGCAATTTTGAGCGCTCTACTTTCCTTGCGGGCCGGATCCCGAGCGAGATAAAGACGGTAGTCATGGTCGGAGGCGGGGAAACCGCTCTTCGCACTTGCGAGATCCTGTCCGGGTATGAACGAGAAGGCCTGGCTATAAAGCTTATCGAGCAGAATCCCGAGAGGGCGCAATGGCTGGCGGAACATCTTCCCGCTGTCCTGGTGATCAACGGCGATGGAGCGAATATGGATCTTCTGGAGTCCGAAAACGTCGGAGGCTCCGACGCTCTGATTGCGACCACGGGGCAGGAAGAAACCAACCTTCTGATCGCGATGATCGCGAAGAGGCTTGGCACCAAGGAGATAATTGTTCAGCTTGGAAGAGAGGAATACAGCTCCCTTGCCGACAC
>CAZMEF010000221.1:0-3126 GCA_964565305.1 uncultured Eubacteriales bacterium
AACCTCTTTTTCTTTCCCGGACTGCTCGCCAACATGGTGCCGTCGTTTCTCAACACCATCAAGGGATCTAACACGGGATGGATCGCCCCGTACAGGCTGTTCTGGACATTCGGCCTGGTGCTCGCGACCGCGTGGTTTCTCTTTGGGAACTTCATCTGCGAGTCCCTCTTCGGGGGTCGTACTTTGGGCAAAGCGCTCATGCGATTGCGGGTCATTGGCCGGACCGGCAGAGCGGGCGAGACGGGAAGGTTCAGCGGGACGGGCACGGCAAACGGTTCCACTGAGATCCGCAGCCGCGTCTCTGTTGGACAAAGCTTCACGCGAGAGATCCTC
Organism: uncultured Eubacteriales bacterium; assembly: GCA_964565305.1. GTDB lineage: Bacteria > Bacillota > Sulfobacillia > Fermentithermobacillales > Fermentithermobacillaceae > DULO01. The sequence goes on from CAZMEF010000221.1 coordinate 334, forward strand.
GGCAAGTACGGCCTGAACGCGTTGCTTGGGGCCATCTGGCTTCCTTTGGCCTTCGTACCGGCCTTGGGTTCGCTTATCTGGAACCTGTTGTCGCGCGAAGGCATGACCGTTTGGGATGCCATGGCGGGCACAACTGTCGTCGACGCGTCGACCGCCCTGGGAGGGAAGTAAGCCTTGGACACTCAGATGAAGAAAGGGGTTCTGGAGATGTGCGTCCTGCATCTGGTGTCCGGCGAGCCTCTATATGGGTACGAGGTGATGAAGGCCGTCCAAGAGGCTTTTCCCGACGTATACGACGGGTCGGTGTACGCTGTGCTGCGCAGGCTTCACGCCGACGGGCACGCGGAAACCTTCATTGGCGAAACCTCCAACGGCCCGCCGAGGAAGTACTATCGCTTGACAGAAGCGGGCAGGACCAGGCTACGAGAAGCCCGGGAAGAGTGGGCGTCACTGGTCGAAGCCGTGCAACGGCTGGCCGTGCCGGTTTGAGGGGTCGGGGCTGATCTTGGCGGAGCCAACGTCCCGAACGTCCCCAACGTCCCACGGCCCAGTCTGCCTGCAGTTGTAGACGCAATCGCCGACCCAATCGTCGGCCCGATCGTCGGCCCAACTGTCGACCCAATCGTAGACCCAATCGTAGACCCAATCAGAGCCCTATCGCAGCGAATTCCAAAGACACATGGTGGCGTACGAGCGCCAAGGCTTCCACTTTTGGGATCGTTCCAAAATCTCCTTTTCGTTTAGGCCCGTCAACGCCTTTTTCACGCCGTAGTCTGTGTGGGGGAACCCGTCAGGCCAGCTGAAGGCCCGCATGGCCACATAGTTGACCGTCCACGGGCCGAATCCGGGCAGCTTCAGAAGCTTCGCCATTTCGACTTGCGGGTCCGCGTCCGTAGTCAGACGGATTGCGCCGTTTTCCAGGGCCTCCGCCAACGCGAGAATGCAACGCGACCTGGCGCCCGTCACTCCGAGCGGTCCGAGCCGGTCTTCGATAGGGCGCTCCAAGTCGCAGATCATCTTGGAGGTTGGAAACGTGCGCATGAGCTCCTCGAATGGCGTGTCCACAGCTTCGCCAAGTGTGTTGGCGATCCTCGTTGCAAGCGTCCGCGCGGCCTTAACGGTGATCTGCTGCCCCAAAACCGCCCGAACTGACATCTCAAATGGGTCGAAGCACCCGGGAACGCGCAATCCAGGCACGTACATGCCGGGCGCCAGTTCATCTAGGCACGAGAGCCGGTCTGACATTTCGGTAGGATCCGAATCCAGATCGAAGAGCCGTCGCACCCTCAACAGAACCTTAGTCAGAACTGGCAACAAAGAGCCGCTTAGGGTGAGGGAGAGGCGGCTGCGCTTCGGATCGTTGCTCACTCTAATCCAACCGCTGTGCGATTTGCCGTCTCTTTCGAGCGAGACGGTGCGCATGTAGGCGCCTTCCGTCATCCGCTCGACGCCGGGGATGGTCCTGCCGCCGAGAAACTCGACCAGCTCATCCCATGCATAGGGAGGACGGTACGAGAGGCCAAGGGCGATCGTGCCGTCATCGGTGAGGCGCCTTCTGCCGCGGAAGGATTCGGGGGCGCCGCGGTAGTGACTCTTGAATGCGGCATCCATTTCCTGTTCGTCATGGAAGCCTGCATGAAGCGCTATCTCCGCGACGGACAACACGGTGTCCGAAAGCAGCCGTTTCGCCAGGAGGCGCCTGCAGGTCCCCAAGTACTGCTCGGGCGACGCGCCAAAACGGGCGATGAAGCCCTCTTCGAGCTCCGACTCGCTCACGCCCAGGCTCGCCGCGAGTTCCGAGAAATCCGCGTCCGCGAGGCAGTTTTCCTCCAAGATCGCCGCGGCCCTGAGCGCGATGTCTAGTGGACCGGCGTTGCGCGGTAATCCGGGAGCCGCTTCAGGGCGACACAACCGGCACGGCCTGTATCCGGCTGCCTCGGCGGCGGCGGCGCTGGGGTAGAACGTGCAGTTCTCCTCTTTAGGCGTCTTTGCGCGACAAATCGGGCGGCAGTAGATCTTTGTGGATGACACGGCGACGAAGAAGCGGCCGTCAGAACTCGTGCTGTGGGCCCTCAACGCCTCGTGACAAGTTGACTTATTCAGATTGACTGGGTGCTGATCATCTTCCAAAACGCATACCTCCGTACAGATACACTTTCAATTTTTCGGGGCGGGCGCCTTCACGACTATCAGTTCGAGCGTCTCAGGGTGCAGGTTCTTTACGTTCATCTTGGTGCGGAATGGGATTTTGAGCATGGTACCGGCATCGTACTCGTGGACCTCCTGGTCATCCAGCCCGATCGAAAGCCGGCCCCTGACCACGGTCATATAGACATTTGAGTTCGAAAAATGCTCAGGCAGTCCTTCATCCTTGTTGAACACCATATGAAGGTAATGGACGTTTTCATCGAAGACGACCCTTTCCACCGTCTTTGCGTCGCCTCTTGACAGGCTGAAGACTTGTTCGACCACCTTGGGATCCCTCCAATGGGCAGATAGGTTGGCGCTCTCTGCGACTAAGCTTGCGCGTTGCGACTAGGCTGGCGCGCTCTGCGACTAAGTTGGTGCGATACGACCAAGCTGGCGCGCTATGGGACTACCATCAGCCACAGCCGATCGCCTTCCGTGAAGATCATATCATGTCGGATGGGTTTGGCGAGGGGGAGGCGACCTCAGGCCCCAGACAGAGTGGAGCAGCCTACCACAGATGGCCAAGAGGCAAAGGTGTCACGGATCCCCCGGGCCTGATGGCCGGCCTAGAAGAAGCGAAAGAAGGAAAAGAAGGAACGGGAA
>CAZMEF010000222.1:0-3122 GCA_964565305.1 uncultured Eubacteriales bacterium
TCTCTAACTCTGCGTAATCTTCCACCGGCTGCCCTACACTGGCCCGTAGTACGGGTTTGAACCTTCTAAGCCGCAACGCGTTCGACACCACGAACAAAGAGCTCATGCTCATAGCCGCCGCGCCCATCATAGGCGTTAACCTTATGGCGAAGGCCGGGTACAAGAGCCCCGCCGCCACAGGTATGCCAAGCACGTTGTAGAAAAACGCCCAAAACAGGTTCTGCTTGATGTTCTTGATGATCGCCCTGGAAAGCTGCGTGGCGGCAACGGCATCCATCAGGTCGTTTCTGATCAATACGATGTCCGCCGCTTCCACAGCGACGTCGGTGCCGGCCCCGATCGCTATCCCCACGTCCGCCCTCGCCAGAGCGGGAGCGTCATTGACGCCGTCTCCGATCATGGCGACCTTCTGCCCCGTCTCCTGCAGTTCCCTTATCTTCTGGTCTTTCTCCTGTGGTAAAACCTCAGCCACTGCCTCATCTATCCCCAAACGAAGGCGGATCGCTTCCGCCGTCCTCATGTTGTCTCCGGTGAGCATGACCACCTTGACGCCCATAGCCTTGAACCTCTCTACTGCCTCGCGGCTCGTCGCCTTCGGTACGTCCGCCACCGCGATTACCCCCAACAAAGAGCCTTCCCTGGCAAAGTAAAGCGGTGTTTTGCCCTCACCCGAAAGACGTCCGGATAGATCCGCCATCGCATCGGTGGAGATCCCTTTCTCGTTCAGGAACTTCTCATTCCCCGCCATGCAAAAGTGGCCGCCAACGTACCCTTCGACGCCCTTCCCGGCCACGGCGTTGAACTCCATCGCTTCTTTAGAAGATATACCCTCCCCTTTCGCGTAAGCCAAAACGGCCTCGGCCAAGGGGTGCTCAGAGTGTTTTTCAAGAGCCTGGGCAACCTCAAGCAACTCCTCGCGGGTGCTCGCGGGGCCAAGCACGACGTCGGTAACCCGGGGTTTTCCCTCCGTTAGCGTTCCGGTCTTGTCCATGACCACGGTCCCCACGCGGTGAAGGGTTTCCAAAGCCTCCGCCGACTTCACCAGAATGCCGTGCTCTGCCCCCTTGCCTGTTCCGACCATTATCGCCACCGGGGTCGCCAAACCCAGCGCACAGGGACACGAAATCACAAGCACTGTGATGCCCAAGGACAGAGCGAACTCGAAACTGGCACCCGCCAAAGACCATCCGATAATCACGAGTGCCGCGATGCCCATCACCACCGGGACGAACACCGCGCTAATTTGATCGGCAAGGCGCGCGATGGGGGCTTTAGTGGCGTTGGCGTCTTCCACTAGCGCTATGATCTTGGCCAAAGTGGTGTCCGCCCCGATGTGCGTCGCCCTGAACCGGAACGCGCCCGTCTTGTTTATCGTGGCGGCACTCACTTTGGCCCCGACCTGCTTCTCGACCGGAATGCTTTCTCCGGTCAACGCGGACTCGTCGACATACGATTGCCCTTCTACCACGACGCCGTCAACTGGCAGCGACTCGCCAGGCCTGATGCTGACGATATCTCCGACCTGCACCGATTCGACGGGGACTACCTCCTCCAGACCGTTTCGCTCCACTCGCGCCGTTTTCGGCGCCAGGTCCATAAGCTTCTGGAGGGCTTGCGAAGTTTTCGCCTTCGAGCGAGCCTCCATGTATTTACCCACGGTGATCAGCGTGAGTATCATGGCGGAAGACTCGAAGTACAGGTCATGGTAGTAGTTGTGGACCAGTACCCAGTTTCCGGCGCCCATTCCGTAGCTCATGCGGAATATCTCGAAAACCCCGTAAGCCAAAGCGGCGCTCGAGCCCATGGCCACTAACGAGTCCATATTGGGGTTCCGCTTGAAAAGCGCCCTGAAGCCCACCGTGTAGAACTTCCGGTTTATCAGGATGATAACCGACGCCAGAAGAAACTGAGCGAAGGCGAACGAAACCGCGTTCTCCACACCCGACAAGAAACCGGGCAGGGGCAGCCCCACCATATGCCCCATCGCGATATACATAAGCGGAACTGTGAGCAATACGGACCAGAACAAGCGAGTCTTCATCCGCTCCGCTTCCGCCAACATGGGGTTTTCTTGCGACCGTCCTTGCAACTCTCTTTGCGAAGCTGAAGAACTTGCAGGCGATCCGGTCTGTGCCGCCTTCTTTGGAGCAGCGCCATAGCCGGCATCGGTCACCGCCGCTACTATGTCGGCCTCCGACACTTTGCCTTCGTCATATTCCACGTTCATGCTGTTGGTCAACAGGTTCACAGCGACGGACTGCACGCCAGAAACCTTCTTCACGCTGCGCTCCACGGCGGCCGAACACGCCGCGCATGTCATGCCCGTTACGTCATATTTCTGTACTGTCTCTGCCATGATCATTGTCCTTTCACCACCCCCAGGGGGGTGTAGGTATTACTATAGTACAGCTGCCCGCTGCTCGCGTCAAATGCGGAAAGGGGTTGCGGATGTGTCCGGATATGTAAGCGCGGCCACCGGTATGGCAGCCGCGCCGGGTACACGGGGGTGTATTCTTTCTATCCGATCTTATATGAAGGTAACCGGCCGGATCGCGGTAAACTCTCCTTGATATCCCAGCTCTTGCTGACGGCGAGAAATCCGACTCCTATGGTGTCACCGCGAGATACCTGCATTTTGTTCAAGGGAATCCGCAGTTCCAAGCAAGCGGCTGTCTTCGCAATCTTGACGCTAGTAACTTCTTTCCAGGACCAATCCTTGCCCTTGCCCCGGTAAACATACAGGATATCGTTTTCGACCATGTAATCCACGCCCGGGTTAGTCCACTTGGAGTAATCGTACCAACCGGTACCGCTGACGGTGTCCAGGCAAACCTGGATGTTGGGGTATTGCTTCACGTCTTTGCCTTCGACGCAAAGGTACAGATAACTACCATCGCTGTAAGCCTTCAAGGAGCTGTAGAACCCATCGGTTTTTGTGTACAAGGGCGAGATGCCTTTCCACTCAGAGGGGTTCCCGTCAACCTTGATGTCGAGCGGCTTATCCGGCAAAGGCGGAGGAGGTGGCTCGACAGGCGGCTCGATAGGTGGTTCGACAGGCGGCTCAACTGGCGGCTCAACTGGCGGCTCAACTGGCGGCTCAACTGGCGGCTCAACTGGCGGCT
>CAZMEF010000223.1:0-1893 GCA_964565305.1 uncultured Eubacteriales bacterium
GATCGCCACCGACGACACCTATCCCCCGCTTGAGTGGAACGACAACGGCACCATCAGGGGATACGATATCGACCTGATGGCGGAAATCGCCTCTCGCCTGGGGGTCCGTGCCGAGTTCGTGTCCACGAAGTGGGACGGGCTACTCACGGGCCTATCCGTAGGCCAGTATGACGCGGTAATCTCCACAATGAACATCACCCCCGCCCGGCTTCAAGAAGCAAACTTCGTAGAATACATGCAATGGATCCAGGTCATTGTGATGTCGCCTGATGACGAGCCCTGCGCTACCTTGGAGGAACTTGAAGGTAAGCGCATAGCCGTGCAAGTGTCAACCACGAGCGAAGAAATGGCGCAGAGCGTTGAAGGCGCCGAGGTGACCAGCTTCGAAAGCTTCGACACGACATTCATGGAACTCAAGAACCGCAGATGCGACGCCATCGTCATCGACGAGCCCGTAGGCATGTACTATCAGAAGCTCGAACCTTCTTTATTCGTCATTACCGGGACCGCCGGAGAAAAGGCGCCCGTCGGAATAGCCCTCAACAAAGAGGGACTTGCCCTAAAACGGGCCGTCGAAGAAGCGCTCACAGCTATGAAAGCGGACGGAGCAGCGGAAAAGATCTTCGATACCTGGTTCAAGTAACGCCTACACCAGACACAGACGGCTTCCGATCTCAAATATCCTTTGGAGATGGTGACCTTGGATGGCTCACGATTGGGCTCCATTGAATTCGTCGTTAGCATTTTACCCAGGCTTATCGGCGCGGCGGCGGTGACGATCAAACTGACGTTCACATCGATGCTGCTGGGCATCCTTTTGGGAGCCATCGCCGCTCTCGGACGCGTACGAAAGCGCGGCCTCCTCTCTATGCTGTCGGGGATGTACGTCGTGGTCATCAGGGGGACGCCCCTTGTGGTACAAATGCTGATAGTCTACTTCGCGCTTCCGCAGGCGGGCTTGAAGTACGACAAATTCACATCGGCGGCGATAGCCTTGGGCGTGAATGCCGGAGCCTACATCGCCGAGATCATCCGGGCTGCCATCGAATCGATAGACCGGGGGCAAATGGAGGCGGCACGTTCTCTGGGCATGAGCCACGGGATGGCTATGAGAAGGATAATCGTCCCCCAGACGTACAGACGCCTCCTGCCCCCTTTGGGAAATGAGTTTATCGCCATGCTGAAGGACACATCGCTTATCGCCCTCATCGGCGGCGAGGAACTGACCAGGGCGGGCCAACACATCATAAGTGCAACTTTTCGGCCCTGGCCCGTCTACCTTTCTGTCGCGTCGATCTACCTTGCGATGACGGCGGCATTCACCCTAGCGCTCCGGTACTGGGAAAGAAGGATTCGAAATGAATGACACTGTGGTCGAGTTCAATAGGGTGTACAAAAGATTCGGGACGCTTGAGGTCCTTAGGGGCGTCGATCTCAAGGTATCTCGTGGCGAGGTGGTCACGATCATCGGCCCGAGCGGCTCCGGCAAGAGCACTCTCCTACGCTGCGCCAATCATCTAGAGCCTGTGACGTCAGGCAAGGTGATGATATGCGGGGAAGAACCGCCCGTCGATGAGATAGGCCTCAACAGGTTGCGGGCGAGGACGGGCATGGTGTTCCAGCACTTCAACCTTTTCCCCCATATGTCCGCCCTGGCAAACGTCATGGAAGGACCGGTTCAGGTGCTCAAGAAACCCAGAGCCGAAACCGTACCGTTAGCACTCGGGTTACTGGAAAAGGTCGGGCTATCGGACAAAGCAGGTTCGTACCCCAGGGAACTCTCCGGCGGACAAAAACAAAGGGTCGCGATAGCGCGGGCGCTCGCCATGCAGCCCGATGTCATGCTCTTCGATGAGGCTACGTCCGCCCTCGACCCGGAACTCATCGGCGAGG
>CAZMEF010000223.1:1903-3047 GCA_964565305.1 uncultured Eubacteriales bacterium
CTTGCCGTCATGAGAACCCTTGCGAGTGAGGGCATGACTATGCTCGTAGTGACACACGAGATGGCCTTTGCCCGGGATCTCTCAGACCGAGTGGTCGTTCTCGTGGATGGGATAATCATAGAAGAGGGTTTGCCGGATCTGGTTTTCAAAAACCCGGAGAATCCGCGCACAAGAGAGTTTTTGGGCAGGACCTTAAGCGGAACTTTCGAGCGGAACTCCGGCGCAACGGACATTTGCCTCGATGTGACGTAGAATTGACTGTGGGCGGCAAGGCCCGCAAGGTTTAGCGGTGCTTGGAGGGACGGATGTGGACCAGAAGCGGAGGATTACAAGCGTCAAGCCGGGCCGGGCGCCTTCCTTCATGGGAGGAATCGGTTCCATCATTGCGGTAGTTTTTGGCATCTTCTGGACTATAATGGCCTTCAGCATGTCGCGGGAATCCCATTTTGGCGATATGGTTGGACCGGGCGGTTTCGGCGTCGTCAACAAGATTTTCCCCTTGTTCGGACTCATCTTCATAGCCGTAGGGATCATTAGCGCCGTGTACAACTTCAGGCAGGCAACCCAAAGGGACAGGTACTCCGTGCTTGACATTACCGATTCGGAGGTCGAACCGGACCCTTTGAACGAGCGGTTTGGCCCATCGCTAGATGCCCTTTCTGATGCGGCGCTGAACAAAAACTCGGAACACGGGTCGGGCAAGCATCGCTTCTGCCCTTACTGCGGAGATGAGATCGGCGAAGGGTACCGTTACTGCCCCGCATGCGGGAAGGAGTTGCCGCAGTAGAAACTTATCTACACTTGCGCTTTCCTGGCTCTCTTCGCGAATGCGAATATGCCCAAAACAGCGGCGATAGCCACCGCCCACGGGAAAGCCCGTGCGATCGTTCGAGCAACTCCCGGAGGATCCAACTCCACCGCGATCCGCAGGTTCTGCTCAGGTAGCGAGTCAAAGTGGGCCGTGTAAACGTTGTTTTCGCATCGGAAGCCATCAAGTGAGGTCTGGACCCGCACGCGCCCGGGAGCCGTTATCGTGACAGCAAGGTCCGAAAAACTGCCCCAGTACCGGGCCGGCTCCAAGAAGTAGTAGAATTCGGCGACCGGGTTCACGTACTTGTAGCCTTTGCGCTGCCTGATGACGGCG
>CAZMEF010000224.1:0-3043 GCA_964565305.1 uncultured Eubacteriales bacterium
ATGGCGAAGTAAATCAGCAAAGAGACGTACGCCGCGCCAGGCAGCGACATGGCCGCGCCGATTGTGATTCCTATTGAAGCGATCATCCCGACCACCATCATCCCGGTACCGCCCGGGGCCTTGTAGGGTCTCTCCCATTCAGGATGCGTCTTGCGGAGTACTATGGCGTCCAGGCAGCAGATGAAGTACACGATTCCCGACGCGACGCAAGACACGCCGTAGATGTACTGGATCCAGTTGGCGCCTGTCCCCGTGAAGTAGCCGAAGAACAGCGAGAAGAAAAGCACCACGACGTTGGAAATGTATGGCTGACCGTACTTGTTGGTCTTCATAAGAGCCTTGGGCAGGTGGTTGAGTTCGGCGGAGCCGTGAAGGACACGAGCCGACGAGACCCAGAATCCCATAAGAGTCGTGTAAGTGTGGAGCAATCCGGCGACTATCGCGAGCGTGCCTATGACTATGGGAAGGCCGAATTTCTTGACCAACTCCATCTCTACTATTGTCATCGCCGACAGCGCGGACAGTTTGTCGGAACCGCTCATGGCGAAGAACATGAGGCTGTAGAAGATCGCCGGGATGAAGATTGCGGCCAAGACCACTGTGGCCATCTTCTTTCTGGGAAACTTCGCCTCTTCCGCCATAGTCGGCGTCATCTCAAAACCTATGAACTTGAGCGACAGAACTGCATAGGCCATGAAAAACGCTTTGCCGCCGTTTGGAAAGAGCCCGCCTTCCGCAGTGATGTTGGAGAACGACCAGTGGCCGCTGGTGAACAAAGTGGTGGCTACCAGAATCGAAATGGCCAACATGGAGAAGGTGAGAACAGTGGCGATATTGCCCGTAATAGTGATGTTGAAGTTCGAGATGATATACCACGCCACGGTGAACGCGGCCACTATCGGAAACACAAGGTTCGAAGGAACCGGGAAGAAAAAGCCAAGAACCGTGACGAAAATATAGCCCATCATGGGCGGCTCGACCACTTGGACCAAGAACATGAGCCACTGGGTGGCCCACCCTGCCTTGTGTCCGAGCGCGTTGGTAGTCCAGACGTCAACCGACGCCGTGAATGGCAACATGGCCGTCAGCTCTCCGAAGGCCAAGCCGACCGGAATAAGAAGGGTGCCTAGTATCGGGAAGATGAACGCACAGACGCCGCCGGTCAACGAGATCATGTAACCGGCTTCAGCGACCCATCCGCCGATAACGGCCCCGCAAGCGATGGCCACTACTTGAACGACGGATAGACTTCTGTGCAGCTTGTTCTCTGACATACACGCTATCCCCCTTTGTTCGCTGGTCCTAGTGGCTCTTTTTGGCGTCTAGCTTCCAAAGCGCCACAGCGTTGTCTCTTAGGATCCTCTTTGCCGCAAATATGGCGTCATCGCGGGTCATGCTTCCTTCGAGGATTAGCTCCTCAAGCGCTCCGGCCAGAAGATCTCTCACTCTGTGAGCGACGGCAGGCACGAGGAACGGATTGAACTGATCGGCTCCGAACGCAATGATCTTGTTCAGAGGGATCCCGGTGAGCCAATCTTTCATGAAGCTCTTGTATGACTGCGGTGACAGGGTTTCAAGCCACGAAGCGTTGATGAAGACGTTCGGGAACACATGAGCAATGGCGCCCAAAACCCTGGTGTACGGATAGCTCGTGTGAAGGAGATTGAACTTCGCCTGCGGGTAACGAAGGAACAGGCTGATGAGCTTCGACGGATCTCCGTTGTTGAGCGGCCCGCCGAAGGAAAGTCCGAGGGTCCCGGTGTGAATCTGAATGGGCATATCGAGTTCGATACCGAGCTGGACGATGTGGTTTTGCATGTAGTTCTGGAACGGCAACATCTCGTCGAAGCCTGTCGCTACTACCGACCCCGCGCCACCGCGCGCAGGCATCTTCAATATTCGGTCGAAGCACTTTGCGGCGTCAAACGGGTTCGCGATGTCGAAATCAAAGCCGCGAAGGTACGGCCAAATGTGCCACTTGAGGCCCACAAGCCCCTTATCGACGGCGTCCTTAACCAGAGTGTCAAACGCTTTGACGTACGTGTCGAGAGAGTAGATTTCCTGATTGACTTTCTGCTCTAAGCGGAAAATGTCCCTGCGGCTCTGTATGACGGAATAAGTGTCGGTGTAGAGCTGCGGAGCAAAGATCTCTGTAGCGGGGCATTCGTCGATATCCATTACTACGTTGGTGGAAGTGTGGAGGTTGGCGATATCCTTTAGCAGTTTTTTGTACGCGCCCGGTTTCTTGTAGCTGCCGATTTTCTCTTGGATTTTCGGAATGCTCTGGTCTGTAAGGTCGTCGCAGTCGAAGAGCAATCTTAGGCCTGTGCGGGTAACGGCGCCCGATCCGATGTTTTTGACATAAGGCCAGTACTTCTTAATCACGTCCCACTTCTCTTCCGGTGTCTTCGTGGAACTTACGGGATACCCGTAATCCACTTTCCACCGTTCGTCCAGGACCTCGGGCAAGTCATCCAGTCGCATGCCTGCGTTGACCAAGTCTGACTGCGCGTACCCCAAGAAGGCCGTGAAGTCGTCTTCGCTGGCTAGCCACTCCTCCTCACTCGGCAGGTGGTCGTGGGCATCAACCGCGTCGATCTTCTGGAGCTCGTCCCTGAGTCCGGTGTAAAGCTCGCTTTTCATCTTCTTCTAGATCAGCTCCTTTTTCATACCAATTTCTCGTCGCCAAAGACTCCTACCCCACCACCAAGATGGTAGCACGCAGGGACTTATCAAAAGTCGACCAATTATTCGCAGATTTCGGAGGCTTGTAGAAAACTGATAATTGCACGCATAATGGCCTATCCGCATCATGCAGGAGCCGTGTGCGGGAATGCAGAATCTTTACCTGATTGATTGCGCGATGCGTATGTCAATAAATATGAAAGCATGGAAGATGTCTTTGGCAAAGACACGTCTACCGGAGGGCAAAGACCGTGTACACCGTCGTAATCGCAGACGACGAACCTATCGAACGAAAGTATCTGAGAACTGTGTTCCAGAAGCACCCCGAGCAGTATCTGGTCGTCGGTGAAGCGACCAA
>CAZMEF010000225.1:0-3035 GCA_964565305.1 uncultured Eubacteriales bacterium
TCCGGAAGATGAGAGTGAAGGTGACATCTGCGAACAACCTTCATTCTTATGAAGGTTCGTTTTTTTAGGAGGAAAGGTCATGGCGAGGCTCCTTTACAAACTGAAGCAAAAGCAGTTTGCGATTACCGTCGAAATGGATCCCCCGAGGGGACCGGACGTGCGCGGCACGCTCCAGAAGATCAGGCGCTTTGCCGACAAAGTGGACGCCGTCAACGTTGCGGACTGCCCGATGGCGAACGTCCGCATGAGCCCGATCACTCTCGCCCACCTCATCCAGCGCGACGTTGGGGTTGAAGCCATATTCCACTTGACTTGCAGGGATAGAAATGTCATCGGTTTGCAGGCAGAGCTGCTGGGGGCATCGGGACTGGGAGTCCGCAACATTCTGGCTCTCAGGGGAGATGACCCCATTAGGGGCGATCATCCCGGCGCCAAAGGCGTTTTTGAGCTTGATTCCATATCCTTGATCCGACTGGCTTCCACGCTCAACGACGGAAAAACTGTCGGCGGCGCGGACCTCGACAGCGGCACCGACTTCGGCATCGGTTGCGTGACGAACCCCACGGCGCCTGATCTAGAACGAGAAGTGTCGAGACTCGAGGAGAAGATCGCCGCCGGAGCGCATTTCATTCAAACGCAGCCCATCTACGACCCGGACCTGTTTGAAGCCTGGCTGCGCAAGATCGACGGACGCGTGGATATCCCGGTCCTCTATGGGGTAATGCCCCTTCGTAGCTACGAGTTCGCCTCTCATCTGAACAGTCACGCTCCCGGCATCGTGGTCCCTGATTGGGCGATGGAACGGATGCGAAACGGCGGCCGCGAAGAAGGCTTGCGTTTGACATACGAGCTTTTGTCGCGCATCAAGTCTTCAGTGAAGGGCATACACATATTCCCTATGAACGGGCCGTCAAAAGTGCTGGACGTTTTGAGAGTCTTGAACGAACTTGATCTTACGGAAGAACCGCCGTCCTCAGAAGAGGCGCCGGACAACTGAGATCGGGAGGGGGACAAAAACATGGGCCTTTGCGAGAAATTGGGCAAAGAAGTTTTGGTGTTTGACGGAGCCACCGGCACCATGTTGCACTCCAGGGGCCTGCCTCCCGGCGCGTGTCCGGAGGCGTGGTGCCTGGAAAGGCCGGAGGAAGTTCTCTGGGTTCACCGCCAGTACGTGGAGGCGGGCGCGCAGGCGATAGAAACGAACACGTTGGGCGCCACTCCCATGAGGCTTGCCCATTACGGGCTCAGTGACAAGGTAAGAGAGATTAACATCGCCGCGGTCAAGATCGCCCGTGAAGCCGCACACGGAGAGGCCCTCGTGGCGGCGTCAATGGGTCCGTTAGGCGCGTTGGTCGAGCCTTTGGGGCAACTCACGTTTGACGATGCCTACTGGAACTTCTCTGAACAGGCCAAATCTCTTGCGGTTGCCAAGCCCGATTTCGTTATCCTGGAAACCATAGGCGATCTCAACGAGATGAGAGCCGCTCTTTTAGCAGTTAGGGACCACGCGCCGGGGATCAAGATCATCGCGCAGATGACCGTCGACGCGACCTGCCGCTCGTATACCGGCACAGGCCCGGAATCCGCGGCTCTCGTCATGCAGTCTTTGGGAGCGGACATCATCGGTTTCAACTGCTCCGTAGGGCCTGCAGAGTTGGTCGGCGCCGTTAGGCGCATGGCGTCTGTGGCGCGGGTACCCGTATCTGTTCAACCCAACGCGGGAATGCCGTGCCTTGAAAACGGACGGACGGTCTTCCCTATGGGCCCTGAAGAGTTCGCGTCTTATGGCCCCAAACTAGTCGAAGCCGGGGCTTCAATCGTGGGAGGTTGCTGCGGAACCACCCCGGAGCATATCAGGCTCTTGAAAAGCGCCGTTTCTTCGCTGGCGCCGCGGCCGCCGAGCGTTTCGCCGAAGTGTCTGGGGCTCACGTCGCGCACCCAGTTCCTTCTCTTTTCCGGCATTAACCTGCCGGTGCCCATCGGAGAGCGTTTGAATCCGACGGGCAAGAAGGCGCTTGCCAAAGATATCAAGGAGCGGACTTACGCGCTAGTCAGGCGCGAAGCGAGGTCGCAGGTGGAGAACGGGGCCAAGATGCTCGACGTGAACGTCGGGGTACCGCTGATCGACGAGTCGCTCGCCATGAAGGAAACCGTACGCGTGGTTCAGGACGCGGTTTCGGTCCCGCTCTGCATCGACTCGGCGTCGCCTCAGGCATTGGAAGCGGGACTTAGGGCGTATGTGGGAAAGTCGCTGGTGAACTCCGTCAGCCTTGAAGAAGGCCGCGCAGAAGCTATATTGCCTATTGTCAAAAGGTACGGTGCCGCCGTGATCGGCCTCACCATGGACGAAAAGGGCATACCGTCAACGGCGGAGGAGCGTCTTCACATCGCCAGACGCCTGGTCAAGATGGCCGGGCAGTACGGGATCCCGCCTTCAGACGTGGTGATCGATCCGCTCGCGCTGACGGCGGGGGCCCAGCAGAATCAAGCCCTTCAGACTTTGAGGGCGATATGCGCTCTCAAATTCGAGATCGGCTGCAAGACGTCCTTGGGCGTTTCCAACGTCTCGTTTGGTCTGCCTAACAGAGCTTTCCTTAACGCCACTTACCTTTCAATGGCGCTGGCCGCGGGCCTCGATATGGCGATCGTGAACCCGTCGGACGAGCGGGTAATGGACACCATTAGAGCGGCCAGGGTGCTTTTGGGTCACGACCCGAACGCCAGGGAATACATCTCAACCGTGGGCCCGAAAAAACTGAGCCACAACGAGGAAGAGATCTCACATGCTCCTACGCGTGCTGCTATCTCAAGCGAAAGCGCTGACGCCGGTGGCGACAACGCTCCGGAACAGGGCTCCTTGGGGCGCCGCCTTTATGATTCTGTCTTGGAAGGCGATAACGCGGAAATCGCGAATCTGGTTCGCGAAGCCTTGGGCAGCGGGCTTAGCGCGGCAAATATCCTCGACGATTGTCTCATCCCCGCAATAGAGGAAACGGGACGGCTGTTTGGCGCGGGAATATACTTCCTGCCTCAAC
>CAZMEF010000226.1:0-3034 GCA_964565305.1 uncultured Eubacteriales bacterium
GCGCAACGGTGTAGCAACTCGTCCTTGTTGGAGAACTCATGTCCAGCAAGCGCATCTTGCAGATTCAGGATGCGCTTTAGGTGTATCAGAGTGGTTGCATAGTGCTCCGCAAACCGTACATTGAGAGACAGTGCCTCCTCTGCGTGCGCGTACTCGCTAATCCCGCTGGCGGGATGTTCGTCCATCAGTGCGTCCACGATGAGGCCGATGCTCTCAAATAGTCGGGCATCAATCGATCCACGGCGAAGGGCGCCAATCAAGTCGCCCTTGATAGCACATTCCAGGCCGAGATATGCATGCATTACGGCGTTTGAGAGCCTTCACGCAGGATCCAGCTGCGGATCTCGTCGGTTTCAGGTTCGAGTCGCTCTATTGCGGAGATCATGAAAAGCTACTCCAATAACGGGTTGGACTGTGTCGCGCACTACTACCGGGACCACGATGGCAGAGAAATAGACCTGGTGATTGAGAGAGACGGGCATCTTCACCCGATCGAGATTAAGAAGACAGCATCACCTTCGCCCGAATTGACGCGCGCGTTCAGGGCATTGGATTCTGCCGGTACACCGCGCGGGATGGGCGCGGTCGTTTGCACGAAGCAGGAGTTCTCGGCCTTGGATCGATTGACCGCTATCGTGCCGGCCTGGGCGGTATAGGAGACTTTACCGGCGTCTCCCGCAGGCAGGGGAAAGACTCCAACGCGTCGTATGATATGCTGAACGCCAAAATGTCCGAGTTAAGGCTTAGTTAGGAGGTGAACCTCGGGAGCCCGAATAGACTTTGTAGACGACCCGGTTTGATGCCCCCCATAAAAGGAGGATAAACATGAAAAAACCGTGGCCAATGATTCTAGCCCTGTTGATCGCCATGCTGGCATCCGCCTGTACACCCGCGGCGCCGCCGCCTGTCCAAGAAACCCCGCTCAAAGTCTACAGGTTCTCCGATACTTACGACGCGAAAATCCTTAATGGGCATAACGAGGTCGACTCACTGTTACAAGACATACTGCTCTACACACACTCCTCGCTGTATCGCCGCGTCCCCACAAAGGACGGCAAAGCGGCGATCTATATCGGCGACCTTGCTGACGGCGAACCGGAGTGCCTGGATGACGGGTACACCTGGCACATCAAAATCCGCAAGGAAGCGAAGTGGCACAACGGGGAGCCGATCAACGCAGATACCATTCTCTATTCTTTCAAGATGCTGATCGACCCGTTTCTGGTCAACTCGATGGCAAACTTCCTCTACGACAGGGAGATAAAGATCAAGAACGGTTTTGAGTACTACACGCAAGCCCAAGAGGGTAAGCCGAAAGTAGATTGGGAGGACGTCGGCATCAAGAAAGTCGACGACTACACTATAGAGATAATTACCACTCAGAGATACAGAGGCGAGGACGTCAAGCGTCACTTCACCGACAGATCCCTGTTCCCCGTTTACGAGCCCATGTACGAAGCCGGAATGAATGAGTCCAGGACCGTCACGACGTACGGGTCCTCGCTAAAGGAGTATATGGGTTGCGGCCCGTACTTCTTTGACACTTGGAACCTCGACGCCAACCGCGTCTATGTGAAAAACCCCGACCATTGGCTTGCCGACTATTTCCTGGTCGATAAGGTCGAGGTCCGCATCACTCCCGATCGTAACGCCCGTGTTCAGATGTGGGAAAACGGCGAGATAGACGTCATGGGCCTCGATAGCGCGACCCTTGATACGTATCGCGACGACCCCCGGACGCGAGATTACAACGGGATCACGATCCAGCACATCGACATCAACTCCTTGCACACCAAGAACCCCATATTGGGTACCATGAACTTCCGCCGGGCGATGTATTGGGCTATGGATAGAGCCACCATCGCGGAACTCATGGGATCGAAGCCGGCCCCGTACTATATCAACCTCCAGGCGGGGGCCTATCCCGAAAAAGGTATAACCTACCGCATGACAGACGAGGCCAAGGCAGTGATCCCGCCCAACAACGGCTATGATCCCGTCAAGGCGAAGGAGTACTTCGAAGCCGCCCTTCTAGAAGTGGGGCAGACGAGCGCGACCGTAGAGCTCATGTACAACGACTCAAACGTGGGCCGAAAACTCATCGGCGAGTACTTGCAGCAGGCTCTCCCGAAGGTCTTCGGCGAGGACAAGTTCACTTTGACCCTCAAGGCTGTGCCTACCTCTTCTTACGACGCCATGACGGAGTTCAAGAAGGCTGGCCCCGACTGCTTCGAGATGGCGTTTAGCGGATGGGGCGCCTCGCTTTCTCGAGTCTATCCGTACGCCGCGATGCAGTATTTCGTCGATGCCTACGCCGCAAGGCCGAACTCGTTCATCAGCGAGGACTTCGACAGGCAGTTCGCGGCCTGTCAGGCCGAGGAGGTCCGGCTCGATCCCGAGTTGATGGTCGAAATGACCGCTGAGCTCGAGGCGCTTTATCTGCGCGACGTGATAAACGTGCCTTTGTATGACCCGATCAACTACACGATGTACAGCGAGAAAATGATCTTGCCTTGCTCTGAGTACATTCCGGGTTTTGGCTTCGGGAGCATGTTCGCCGACATAAAGACGGACTAGTGGCCCCGGCCTGAACGAGCAGAAGCAGTTTAGAACTTTGACGCCGGAACCGGGGTCGCGCCGGCGCGGCCCCGGGACGGGTCACATCGCACCATAGTCTCATCAGGTGTCCGGGAGGGCCACAATGGCAAAGTATATCTTCGGTCGTATCATTGCCATGCTAGTAACGCTTTTCATCATTGTGAGCTTGTCGTTCTTCGTCATAAGGCTCATGCCGCAGAACATATTCGATAACCCGGAACTGCCTCCTTACGTGGTCGAGATTCTAGAGAAAAAAATGCATCTGGATAAGCCTATCTACGTCCAATACTTCTACTTCATCCAAGGCATCCTGAAGGGCGATTGGGGCACTTCTGTTAAGATAAGACCGAGTTGGCCGGTGTTCAGCGTCATCACGTCGCGACTGCCCATCACCATGCTGATTCTCCGCGGCGCCTTCGCCGCCCTGCCCCGCGAT
>CAZMEF010000227.1:0-3025 GCA_964565305.1 uncultured Eubacteriales bacterium
GATGCCATCGGCACGATGGCCGTCGAGGTTGACGGCGTGGTCGCCGCGACAGTTCCTCTAGTGGCGGCAGAGGATGTCGGGCGGGCAAGTTACCTTGATTACGCGCTCAAATACTTGAGGGCGTTTACGATAGGCAAGTAGAAGGAAAGGCCCTCGTCCCGTCGAAACCAAAAAGGAAATGTTTGGTATAGGGCGGTGCGAGGGCTATGCTTCTATCTTTTCGACGCGGACCTTCTTGCTTGATAGCGGAGATGTCCGGCGAACTCGACTTATCCTCAGCGAAGACTTTTCGAGAGAAGATCGACACCGAACTGCAAAAAACGGGGCTCGCGGACCTCGTACTCGGACTCCAGGAACTGCTTTTCATCGATTCCACAGGCCTTGGCGCGCTTTTGGGCCGTCACAGGCAGGTCACCGCCTCGGGGGGGCGGCTGATCCTCTCCGATGTGCCTCCGAAAGTCATGTCCATGATCGAGATGGCAGGTTTGTCTTCCATTTTCAAGGTCGCGCCAACCGAAGATGAAGCTTTGCGGATTCTGGCGGGGCCTTTCTCTTTGAGAGGAGGCGTCCTGCCGTGAGAAACGAGATTTCCATTCGACTTTCATGTAACGCTGATAACGTAGCTGTCGCCCGGATGGCCGTCGCTACCTTTGCCGCCGGGGCCGGGTTCACGATTCCGGACGTTGAGGAGATCAAGGTAGCCGTGTCCGAAGCCGTTTCAAACGCGGTCCTTCACGCGTATCCGGGCGGACAGGGCTGTGGTCCCGTCGAAGACGCGGTCATAGAGGTCCTGGCGTTCATGGACGGGGACGAACTTCACATCGAGGTGACCGACCGCGGTCGCGGGATCGCGGATCTCGCGAAAGCGAAGGAACCTGGTTTCACGACCGTAGACGATCATGTAGGTCTTGGCCTCTTGTTTGTGGATTCTTTCATGGATGAGGCCCGCTTGGAGTCAGAACCGGGGCGCGGTACCCGCGTGAGGATGGTCAAGAGAAAATGCCCCTAGATCGGGCTCTTTTCGATAGGGTGAAAAACGGCGATCTTTCGGCCCGAGACGAAGCTTTCAACGCAAACACCGGCCTCATCTGGGCCAGCGTCAAGCGCTTCACGGGGCTTTTGGAAAAGGACGATCTTTTCCAGTTGGGAGCTATGGGACTTCTGAAAGCTATCGATAGATTCGACCCGAGTTACGGGGTGGAATTCTCCACTTTCGCTTTTCCCCACATTTTGGGCGAAGTGCGCCGGTATCTCCGGGACAACACGCCGCTCAAAGTGGAAAGACGCCTGAAGGAGATCGCGTTTTCCGCAAGGAAAGCATCCGCGAGCATGAAGGCGAGGTCAGGCGTCGATCCACCGGCCACGGAAATTGCGTCTTTGCTGGGCGTGAGCGTGGACTTGATCCTTTCTGCTCTAGACGCGACAAGAGCCCCCGCTTACTTGGAGGATCTGCCTTCTTGGGACGATGTCCGGACTACCCCGGCTGAAAGGGAGCCCGACCGGATCGCCGAATCATTGGACTTGCGGTCCGCCATCGAAGGTCTGGACCCCATGGAGCGCGCTGTTATAGAGATTCGCTTTTTTGGAGGAAGGTCGCAATCGGAGGCAGCCTTGCGAATAGGGGTTTCCCAGGCGCAAGTCTCCCGGCTAGAAAAAAGGGCCCTCCTAGAGTTGGGGCGTTCTTTGGGCGGACGTCATGGTGTTAGCCTCTTCCCGCGTGGAGATACTACGCACGGGGAAGAGGTGACGCGTTGAAAGCGACTGTGAAGGAAAGAGAAACGTACCGAAGACTTACGGCGACGTTTGGGCCCCCTCGTCTCGTCGGGCGCAACTTCGTCATCGCTTTTGTCGTGGGCGGTTCTATCTGCGTTCTCGGTCAAGTCATCCTGGATGCGCTTGTGGCCTCCGGCTTGCCGTTCGTGCAAGCGACCGCCATGACGTCAACCGCAATGGTGGTGTTGGGGGCGCTTTTCACGGGCCTCGGAGTCTACGATGAGTTAGGGCGTTTTTCGGGAATGGGCAGCGCTCTTCCGATAACGGGGTTCGCGAACTCGATCGTCTCTCCTGCGATGGAGTTCAAGCGCGAGGGCTTTGTACTGGGCGTCTCGGCGAGGATGTTCCAGATCGCCGGGCCGGTCATAGTGTACGCGTCGATCTTCAGCCTCGCGGTGGCAGCCCTCAAGGTTTTTGGGAGACTCTAGCGTTGGAAGGGCGCCGCAAAGGCGATTCGACGTGTGTCTTCCCGGAGATGCCCGTGATCGTTTCGGCTTCGTCCGTGGTGGGCCCCGAGGAGGGTAAGGGCCCCTTGGGACCGCTTTTCGACCTCGTGTACGACGACACCCTTGCCGGCGAACTCTCCTGGGAGAAAGGCGAGACGCGGATGATCCGGCAGGCCGTCGAACTGACTTTGGCAAAAGCGAACATGACGGATGCTGATCTCCAGTTTCTTTTGGCCGGGGACTTGTTGAACCAGATCACCGCTTCCGGCTTCATGGCTCGCGAGCACGATGTTCCTTTTCTCGGACTTTACGGGGCGTGCTCCACCATGATGGAAGGGCTCGGGCTCGCCTCGATATTGGTATCCGGCGGTTTCGCGCAAAGGGTGGTGGCTACCGCTTCCAGTCATCACGACACCGCCGAAAGGCAGTACAGATACCCAACTGAGTTCGGCTACCAGCGCCCTCCCACGAGCCAATGGACCGTGACCGGAGCAGGGGCGCTTCTTGTGTCGAAAGAAGGAGTCGGCCCCCAGGTCGAGAGCTTCACGGCCGGCCGCATCCAAGACTACGGGGTGATCGATTCCAACGACATGGGCTCTGCCATGGCGCCCGCCTTTGTGGACACCTTGACGCGGCACTTGTCCGACATGGGGCGACAGCCCAAAGATTACGACCTCATACTGTCGGGGGATTTGGGCAGCGTCGGCACCGATGTCTCGCGGCACTTGCTCAGAGAAAAGGGGATCGATGTGGCCGGTGTGCATCAGGATTCCGGGCTTCTGATATATGAAGTAACCCCTAAGGTT
>CAZMEF010000228.1:0-3007 GCA_964565305.1 uncultured Eubacteriales bacterium
GCGCTCGTCCATGAGTTCGTAAACTCCGGCGCTCTCGCCGAGCAGTATCGCCTCCACCTTCACATCGACAGCCAGCCGGTCAG
Source organism: uncultured Eubacteriales bacterium (assembly GCA_964565305.1). Classification (GTDB taxonomy): domain Bacteria; phylum Bacillota; class Sulfobacillia; order Fermentithermobacillales; family Fermentithermobacillaceae; genus DULO01. Next base: position 84 of record CAZMEF010000228.1, read on the forward strand.
GTTCTTCCTCTTGGAACTCGAAGACTATCTGGATGAGGCGAGAAAAGCCTTAGGTGAGTTTTTGGGCGCCGACGAAGGCAGCCTCGTATTCGTCCCCAACGCGACTACCGGGGTGAACTCGGTGTTGCGGTCCATTACGTTCAAACCCGGTGAGGAGATCCTCACGACGGACCATGCATACAACGCCTGCAAGAACGCGGCGGAGTTTGTGGCCGAAAGAGACGGCGCGAGCGTGCGGGTGGCAAACGTCCCATATCCCGTAAGTTCCTCCAAAGAGGTGTTAGACGCCGTGCTGGGTCAAGTCAACGACAGGACCCGGCTCCTCCTCATCGACCACATCACCAGCCCCACGGCGGTCATCTTCCCGGTTCAGGAGATAATTGACGCCCTGGATGGAAGCGGGATCGACGTTCTGGTAGACGGCGCTCACGCCCCCGGGATGGTCCCGTTGGATCTGGCCGTAATGGGCGCGGCATATTACACGGGCAACTGCCACAAGTGGCTTTGCGCCCCCAAAGGCGCCGCGTTCCTCTATGTCCGGGAAGACAAGCGGGATACGGTCCGCCCCGTGACCATCAGCCACGGCGCCAATTCCAAAAGAACCGACAAATCGAGGCTGCAGTTGGAGTTCGATTGGGTAGGCACAGGCGATTACACGCCGTTCATCATGATACCGAGGGCCATCGAATTCCTAGAATCCCTCTATCCCGGGAAGATGCCCGAACTGATGCGGAGGAACCACGACCTCGCCATGGACGCGGGCCGGATGCTTTGCGAGAGATTCGGGATAGAGATGCCGCTGCCGGAAGAGATGATCGGGTCCATGGTCGCTTTGCCCATATTGCCCGCCCTTTCCGAAGAGGAGAGCGCCGGGATTGCGGGCGTTAAGGCGATCGATCCCGTTCAAGCCAGGCTTTACAGCGAGTTCAGCATCGAAGTCCCCGTTGTCTACCGACCTTTCGCTCCAAACAGGCTTGTGCGGATTTCCTGCCACGCCCACAACAAGATGGCCGACTATGAAAGGCTCACGTGGGCGCTTGAATCTGTACTTGGCATTGTGAAGTAAGACTTTACATTCCTCTCCTCCCGTCATATACTGATGTGGGTAGTGAAATACCACACAATCAGGAGGGCGGGAGCATGGATTTCGGGGACCGGTTGCGTAGGTTGCGGCAGAGCCAGGGCCTCTCGGTGCGGGAACTCGCCCGTCGCGTCGGCGTGTCGGGATCGTACATATCCCAACTTGAACAGAACGAGAGCAAACCTTCGTTTTCCACACTCAAGAAAATCTGCGAGGTTACCCAAACTCAAACAAGCATCCTTACAGAAGATGACTATCCCGAGGATTGGGTCGTGGTCAAGAAGGGGACTACGCGGCCCCTCGTCGTGGACGACCCGCATTGGCACGTAGATTACGTCGCTTTCACCGGAGGGCGCGACAAGAAGATGCAGCCTTGCATCGTCCGCCTCAAGCCGGGCGATGCCGGAAAAAGCCCCGTGTTCACCCATGACAGGGAGGACCTCATATACCTCATGCAGGGCGTTCTAGTGGTCCGATGCCGGAGCAAAGAGTACCGGCTGGAGCAGGGCGATACGGCTTACTTCAATTTCGTGAGACCCGAATCGTACAAGAACCCGGGACCGGACGACGCTGTGTTTTTCTGGGTCGTGTCGCCGGCCTGGTAGGGCCCGGGCAGCGGTGTGAATGGTGCCTGTTACGTCGACAAAGGGAGGGTTCGCCAAATGGTAAACGTGGTGGTATGCGTCGGCAGTTCCTGCTTTCTTCGCGGCGCCCCGCAAGTGATAGCCGAATTTGAGAAGATCGCCGAGGAACTCGGCCCCCGGAAATTTGAGGTTAAGGGCAGCTTCTGTATGGAAAGGTGTACCGACGGAGTGACCGTCAAGGTGGGCGACGAGATACTGACCGCCGTGTCTCCCGACGACGCAAGGAAGATATTCGAAGAGCACGTCAAGCCTCTTCTCGACGCAGAGGCAAACCAGGAACTTCCGGAGAAAGCGAAAATCAAATGATGACGGCGATCATCCAGACAGAGATGACCAAGTGCCGGGACTGCTATAAGTGCGTGAGGGCATGCCCTGTGAAGGCCATTCGTGTGGACCGGGGCCGTCTCCCTCACGAACTCCACGCGACCGTCGTCGAAAGCGCTTGCATACACGACGGCACGTGTCTTCGCGTCTGCCCCCAGGGCGCCAAAAAGGTGCTGGACGATACGCCTCTGGTTAAGCGGATGATCGAGAACGGCGATCGTGTGGCTGTGAGCCTCGCGCCTTCGTTCGCCGCTTCTTTGCCCCTCGACGATCCCTTGAGAATCGTCACGGCCATAAGGAAGTTGGGCGTCGATATAGTCGAAGAGACGGCGTTGGGCGCCGAGATGGTGGCCAGGGCTCACAGGGAGATACTGAGCGAATCGGACCGTCCGGTAATTTCCAGCGCCTGTCCTTCAGTTGTGAGCCTCATAGAGAAGTACTATCCCGAGGCGGTGGACTTCATCGCCCCGCTAGTTTCCCCCGCAGTAGCCCACGGAAGGTATCTCAAACGCGCTCACCCGGGCGTGAAAGTCGTCTTTATTGGCCCGTGCATCGCGAAGAAGGCGGAGATCCGGGAACCCGAAGTTTCCGACGCCGTGGACGTCGTCCTCACATTCAAAGAACTGATGGATTGGCTTTCTGAACGGGGAATCGACGCCAATTCCTTGGAGCCGGGACACTTTGACGGGCCGCATCCCTCTACGGCGAGGCTTTTCGCGTCTGACGGCGGTCTCTTGATCACGGCCGGCAAGGACGGTCTCCTGCGCCGGGAAACGGTGGTCGCGTCGGGCATAGAAAACTGCGTGGAGATGATCGTGAACTTCATCTCCGAGGAACGTTCTCCCGTCCTGGTGGAACTTCTGGCATGCCCTGGC
>CAZMEF010000229.1:0-2982 GCA_964565305.1 uncultured Eubacteriales bacterium
AAGTGGTCCGTCGTGAAAGTGACCGATTGTGTGGCCGGGTCGTAAACGCAGTTCCTGACCAACTCCGGTTTGCCGTCAGAGTTGATGAAATAGATGACTATGGCATCCGGGTCCTCGCCTGGCGACAAGACGTACGGAACCGATACAGTGACGGTGCCGGCAAATCTCGATATCGGGGTGCTGCCTCCTGCGACAGTGAACCGGAATACCGGCCTGTCACCCACCACCTCTTTGGCATCACCCGATATTGACTCCTTGTCGACGACCTCGGCCAGGATAGATACATCGCCGTCAGCGGCCTCTTCGATAGAGTCGAGTGCCGAACCGTCAAATGTTATGGACGCGACGGGAGATGAGACGGTGAGTCCCGCAACCGGGCTCGCGGCCAACAACGCCATGGATTCCCTGGGTATGGTGGTCTCGCAAGATGTGGCACCGTCAGAAACCTCGCCTTTGATCTCCACATGAAGAGAAGCTGTTCCCGAGCCACCTACTTCCGCTAACGAACCTAAAGCATTGGCCACGGCATCCGCGATCGCCGAGTGGGCGACGCTCACTATCGCTTTGCCATCGGCTTCGGTCACGCTCGCCGCAACCGAAACAGTTGGAATCGAGGCTCCGTCGGACGGAAGAACCCCGTCCGGGGCGTCGTTTCCCTGAGTGTCGTTTCCCGAAGTTCCGCCACCCGGTGATTGACCGCTGTCGCCCCCTGGAGGCGGCGGATCGGCCGGGGCAGCGACGACTGTGAACGTGGCCGTCGCGTACGCGCCACCCGAATAGTCGGCGCTTCGAACCGTATAAGTTCCCGCCGCGAGCTGTCCAACCGACACTTCGGTCGAAAACGCGCCTTCTTCATCGGCTTCCGCGGTTCCGAAGTACATGAGAGCGTCGGATGGAGTGATGATTTCCACCACCACGATTCCCGTGGTCAGGCTGGTGGCGATTCCGGTTATCTCTACGGTCCCGGAAGATACGTCATGCGTTGCCGAGAGAGAGGCCACCGTCCCGCCCGCAGGGTTTGCGAAGGTCGCCGGGCCGGCCAAAAGCATGGATCCCAGGAAGCCGAGCATGCAGAGTACGGCTGCCAACGGGCGGGCCATGCGGTTTGCACATCCACTGCTATTGCGGCCAAAGTGCCGCCGACATCGTCTAGTCACAGTCCATACCGTCCTTTCCAAGGCCGTATTCAGGGTGATTTGGCATCAGATGGCCCCACCCGGCCCCTACGCCGAATACCGCTCCACCAAAGTCACTGTCGCCGGCGCTGATGCCGCCTTTGGAGATCAGGAAGGCCGTAATGCGATTCGCCGATGCCACATCGGAGTACTCTGACGCTCCGTGCCTGAAGACGGGAATCTCGTGTCTCGGTAGATCCGGTCCTGTATAGGCAGTAAACTGCTTGACGCCTAGGAGAGTCTCCCCCTGGTAGTAGTTGACCAGAAGGGTATGGTCTATCTCAAAGTATTCAGGATGTTCCGGATCATCAGTGAAAGGAAACACGCCGACGAAACTGATGAAATCCTCGCCGCGGTAATCGAATTCGCCCATACGCGGGGTAACCATCGGCCCTTCTTCATTTGACGCTCCAAACTCCAAAGTGAACGCGTCCAGCAGCACCCGTTTGATATCGAGAGGAACCTCGCGGGTGCTGTGGTCAGCAAACGTCAACGTCAAGGTGAGGCGCGTGACGGGTTTTGTGATGTCAGGCAGGTCCACGGCCCAAATCCAGAAATCGGGCCAGAGCTCCTGCAAGGTCGCCGTGGCGCCCTCTTCCGTAGCGGTTATGTCCGTTATCTCGAAGGGGACCCCTATATCGGAAGGCTTTATAAAAACCGAACGGTTGAGAAAGTAGACGAAGGCGCTCGGCGTCGTGAGGGCCAAAGATTCTTCCGACGCGTTGACAATGCCGGTGTGCCAGTCTCCGGCGCCGATATCGGGTAGCACGTCTATTCCCACGAAATCGGGCTCGTAGAAGGTAATCATCGCGTGCGACCAATCGAAGCCCGTCTGGCAGCCGTAATGCAACGTCACCCTGCCAAAACCTCTATGAAAGGTAAGCACAGTAAGGTCGTTTGAGACGAATTCCGACCGATCGACGAGATACTCCCAGATAGCGCCGCCGATCGGTCCGAGAGCGTCGTCATCGTCGCAGTCAGACCATCTCGCCGACACTACAATGACGCCCTCCTCCAGACCGGGGGGGAGCTCGAACGCGGCTTCTCGCGTTTCCCAGGTGCCATCGCACTCCCATACAAACTGCTCATCAGTTCCGTTCAGAGAAAACACGATTTCGAACTTGTCGTAGCCCGACTGGCACAGGATGAACTCGTACGGCCGCGCCTCGCCGTCCAACTCGGCAAAGAGCCTCACCCGCTTGAAAGGCTCCGTGTAGGTAAGTTCGTTGTGATCGAGAGTCCCACCGAAGTCGCCGGGCGAGAACTCGGCGAACGGAAAGCAATCGTCCATTCTCAAAACAGTGAGCTGGCGCCCTTTGAACTCCTCGGGGACCTGAATCGTCCCCCCCGCGCTCGCGGGAAACACTACCACATGGGCGTCCGCGCGTGTATCGAACTGGATCTCCACCGAACCTTCGTCGAACGGATCCGCCGAGGAGTACTCAAACACAAGTGGTCCTTCATCTCCTGGCGGACCGCCCGGATCTCCGGGGCCCTCCGGACCTCCACCTGAGGTGACGTCAATGATTTTGGTCGCATAGCCGCAGAGGGTGCTGTGTTGGCCCACCTCCGGCAGCTCAACCGTGCGATAGAATCCAACGAATAAAACATGTTCTCCCGGCTCGACGTTGCCGGCCCATGTTTCTCCCAACTCGCGCAAACCCTGGCCCAATCCGGACGGAAAACCATCGTTCTCTGCGTTATTCCACCATGTACCGGAAATTGGGATCACGCCAAACTTCTCCGGCTCCAAACCGCCCGGGTTGGCATCGGTGATACTCACTTCCACCACCGGGTCAGCTGACGG
>CAZMEF010000230.1:0-2970 GCA_964565305.1 uncultured Eubacteriales bacterium
CTCCTGAAAGTGACCCATGATTTCCTCACCTGAACGGCTGTCGAGATTTCCGGTAGGTTCGTCGGCCAGTAGAACTCGAGGACGGGTGACCAAGGCCCGCGCGATAGCCACTCTTTGCTGCTGCCCTCCTGACAACTCGGAAGGAAAGAAGTGAAGCCTTTCGCCAAGGCCCACCGATTCCAAAGTTTCGGCCGCTATTCGCCTACGCTTGGAACGCCCCACGCCACGGTAGATGAGGGGAGTCTCGACATTTTGAAGGGCGGTAAGCTTCGCCAAAAGATTGTACTTCTGAAAGACGAATCCGACTTTGAGATTGCGTACCTTGGCAAGTCTCGCATCGCCGTATCGCGAGACTTCTTCTCCGTCTAGAAAGTATCTGCCGCTTGTGGGCACATCCAGACACCCGAGCACGTTCATTAGAGTGGACTTCCCGGACCCTGACGGGCCCATCACCGCAGCGAACTCCCCCTCGCCTATTGTAAGGTCGATTCCAGCCAGTGCCGACACACGGACCTTTCCTGTGTCATAGACCTTGGCCAAACTTTCGGTGACGATCACTTCCGCCATCTCTTCACCCCCTCATCGCGTCGGATTCGCCGGCCTGTTTGTCCCGCCTTGACCCGGGTTGATCTCAAACCCGCTCCCGGGTCTTCTTTCTGTGGTGAATTCCCGAGTGCCTTGGAACACGGAACCACCCATGGGGAGCATGCCGCTTGACGAGTTCAAATTGGAGGCTACAACTACGATGTCACCTTCTTGTAATCCCCTGGCTACCTCTATGTAGGCCTGATTCCTGCTGCCTGTGGTGATCTCTGTGAGGGCGGGCATCCCTTCGTTCGCGAGAAGCACCGTGGAGCGGTTGTTCGAAGTGCTTACGGCCTCTAGAGGTATGAGCAGCACGTCCTGTTTCTCTTCGATGACCAAAGATACACTGGCCGTCATGCCGGTCAGAAGCCCTACCGGTTCATCGATCTGAACGGTTACCGAGAAAGTAGCGACCCCGTCGTTGGTGGTGCCTCTAGGGGATACCCCTACCACCTTTCCCGCGAAAACCTTATTTTGAAGAGCTTCAACCGTGATCCGCGCTTCCCGGTCTATGCTGATCTGGCTTATGTCAAGTTCATCGACTGTGACATTCACCGTCATGCTGTCGGTATTGGCAAGGATGCCGAGAAGACCGTTATTGCTTACGGTGTCGCCCACGGCGATGCTCAACGACAAAGCAGTCCCGTCTATAGGTGCCCTAACGGTAAGGGCTTCGACATCGCTGAGCCTGTCAGCAAGATCCGATTCGATCTGTGCTATCTTGACTCGCTGGGCCTTCGCGGCGTCGGTCGAATCGGGGTCGAGTAGAGCGTCGAGCGCGGCATTTGCGGTACGGAGTTCCATTTCCGCCAGCTGCGCTTGAATCCCCAATGACTCGTTCTCAAGGCGAACGACGGCTTGGGAGGCGGCAACCAGATCGTACTGATCCACCAATATCTCGCGCACGGTCCCCGCTGTTTTGGCTTTGATGTCGACCACCTTGGAAGGCGCAAGCGTCCCGGCCGACGACACCGACTGCTCGGGCCCTTCAGTAAGAGGAATGATCGCGACGCCGGTCATTCCAGGCAGAAGCCCCTGTTCCGCGGGCACCTGTATGGTTACATCCACAACCGTAGCTTTGAGATTGGAGGAGTAGCTCGCTTCCTGCCCGATCCCAACGATCTCGCCTATGATGATGGCATTTTCGCCTTGCATCAGGGAGTCAAAGTAAACGGACACCGCCGCTCCGACGGTGACCTGGTTGATCTTTGTCTGCATGACCGTGACAGGCAGCATGAAGCTGTCGGCGTCACGGACTGTGGCGAGCACGGCGCCCGCTTGGACCTCATCTCCCACCGCCACGTTCAGCGATGTAACCCGCCCCGCGATCGACGAAGTAGTTGTGAGAGAAGCCGCTTCTGCCACCTTTGACGCGAGCGACATCTCTGCCTGACGGACCTTAATGCGAGCCTGCAGGACGGAGTCCGCGGACGGGTTGAGGATCTCCGCCAGCCGGTCCTCCTCCGACTGAAGGGACTCGCGTGCTTCCTCTATCTGTTTCATCAACTGCGTGCTTGAAAGCCGGGCAAGGACGGCGCCGGCCTTAACCACCGATCCTTCGGAAAAGAGCAGTTCTTCAACGGTGCCCCCAACAGACGCGCGCACTTCCCGTTGAAAAGCAGGTGCGACTGAGCCCTGCCCTTCCACCGCTACGAGCAAATCGCCTTTTCTAGCCACCGATGTCACGTAGTAGTTGGCATCCTGAGCCAACGCGGCGGTTCTGGTCCGATAGTACCTGAACCCCATAAATGCCACAGACGCGGCGATTGCCAAAACCAGGGCGAGTTTCACAAACCGTTTTGTCATCTACTAGACCTCCATCTGCCGGCCAGGACCCGCCTAGGAGCGTTGGTAGGAACGGCAGATTTTAAGATACCACTGGAAGGTCAAGGGCGAGTCAAGTAGTTGTCAAGATTTGGTCGAAGGGCGCAAAGAGAAACCTCCCCGGCACACGCCCGGGGAGGTCGCTCTTTAGCCCTGAATACGTTGAACTTCTCTAAGTCCCGATCCGCTCCTACTTGATGTAAGCGTTGCTGACCAGGAATTCCTGTATCGCCTCTGTCGGAACGACAAACTCCACGATACCCATGCTGCCCGGCGCCACCTCGTACTCATCGAAGACGATGACAAGCTTGGCATCGGAGTTGATGTAGAACGTTTGCTCCGCAGCGATCACGTCGAAACCATCATCCACAGGTCCCTCACCTTTGATGAAGTAGATGATGCCCTGCTCCGGGTCCGCCTGCTGCCGCATCTGCTCTTTGATGTCCTCGCTAATGGCATCCACATAGCCTTCGTCTTTGAAAAGGCTCGGCAGGGTGATGATTATCCGGTTCTTCAGATCGATGTTGTCGTACCGGACAGACTCCTTCGCCGATGCCCCGA
>CAZMEF010000231.1:0-2950 GCA_964565305.1 uncultured Eubacteriales bacterium
CCTGGGTACGACAGATCGCCCAGTACAAGGTTCCTCTGATAGCCGGGTTAATCACGGTGACCGCTCCACAGGCCGAGCCGTTCATGCAAAGCGGACAGCTCGCGGGAATGCTTGTCGGACTCAGAGGAGCGGCCGAGTATGAAATCTTGACGGATAAGCCGGGTACCGCGGCCGCGGGAATGGATGCGCAGAGCATGGCTCACCTTCTGCTCATAGCCTTCATCCTGTTAGGCAACGCCGCGTACTTTGTCAAGCGCTCGAAAGGCTTGGCCGGAAAGGGGACGACACCATGAGCACCAGCATTATCACTTGGATAGGAGCTTTTGTGACCATTGGAGCATTCTCTTACCTGTTCAAGGAAAATGCGCTGTATAGGGCGATTGAGCACGTATATGTCGGAGCCGCGGCCGGCTACACCATCACGATCGGATACCAAAACCTCGTGACCAAGGCGTGGCAACCCATAGTGACGAAAGGTCACTGGTTGATACTTGTGCCTGTCGTACTCGGGCTTATGCTGTTCGGGCCTTATTTCGGAAGCAAACTAAGCTGGACCAGGCGTTACCCCCTATCCTTCGTTATTGGCGTGGGTGCCGGCATAACGATTCGTAGCGCTGTCATAGAACAGCTTACAAAGCAAATGGCGGCCACGGCTCTTCCTCTAACGAGCATAAATAACGTGATAATCGTGGTGGGGGTACTTGCAACCCTCAGCTACTTCTTCTTCACCCTCAAGCCTTCGCCCGCTCTCTCCGGCATTTCTAATGTCGGGAAATGGGTGATAATGGTCACTTTCGGCGCCGCCTTTGGAAACGCGATCATGGGCCGGGTGTCCCTTATCATAGGGCGCGTATCGTTTATCTTCGGGGAATGGATACATCTGATCAAATAGAAGAAGCATCGCCGGACCGGAGACGGCAAAGTCACACGTGGAAACCGGTGCTTACGGGCGCCGGTTTCTTCTACTCCTCGAAGATCTGCGTTATCTTCGTACCCTGGTAGTAGTAAGAGAGGATTTCGGCGTAAGTCCGGCCTTGCTTAGCCATTCCCATGGCTCCATACTGGCACATGCCCGCGCCGTGCCCGTACCCTTTGACCGAGAAGTTCACCTCGTTGCCCGTCGTGGTCCACGACAGATAGGTAGACTTGAGCCCGAGGGCCATACGGAACTCCAGCCCCCTCATGCTTTGACCGTTGACAGAAACGCTACGCACGCGGCCTGTAGGAGAGAGCTCGGTCACGGTAAACGCCCCGCCCCCCTTTATCAGGGACACAGGCACGGAGGTTCCGGCGGACGCTAGCAGAGAGCAGATTTCGGACGCCGCTAACGTAACTTTCTGCGGCTTGTAATAGGGTGAGTCGGAGCAGAAATCGCAAGGCACGCTTTGAAGGTAAGGGACATCTTTTGACCACACGTCCTTCGCCGCCTCTGTCTGCCCGGCACAGGTCGAATGGTACACGATTTCGCAAGGGATCCCTTCGTACGTGAGGATCAGCCCGCGAGTATCCTGACAAGCCTTCTCTATCTTCGGCCAGTTGAGCCAGAAACTCATGGTGCCCCATTTCTCCCTCAAGACGCTTTCGGGGTTCCACGCTTGATCTGTCTTGTGGTCTGAACTGACGTCCGCATCGGGCCTGGATGGGGTACCGCCGAGGACTTTCATTTTCTTAACCGCCACGGTCCGGGCGGCTATCGCTTGGGCTTTCAGGGCTTCAGCAGAAGCCGTCGCCGGCATCTCCGACGCCACGACGCCCTTGATGTACGTCTCGAGGTCCATGCTCAGTACTTGTCCCGTGGCCGCGTAGTAAACGTCTATGGTGAGGAGGTGGTCAGCCCCGTGTCCAACGTCGGGGCTAGAGACGCGAGGGCCGCTCGATATTTCGCTAGGAAGGCCCAGTAGTACGCCCGCGATGAAAAGCACGAGGTATATGAAGCGTCTCAATGCGCGTACCCCCAACAAAAAGAGTAAGCCGGTGCACCCGGTGTGGCTGGGTTATAGATATTTGAGGACCGGGCGGATTATGACACTGGGGGAGGGCCCTAGGGGAAAGGGCTAGTAAGACGCTACGTGCGCGCGGCCCCAAGCCGCGCTCTTTGGTGATCTTTGCTGTACTCGATGCTCGCTCCGACGCCGCGAAGCTTCTCCACAAAATCGGAATAGCCCCGCTCGATATGGTCTATGCCTGATATCTCGGTGCTTCCCGCCGCGGCAAGCCCGGCAAGAGAAAGGGCGGCTCCGGCCCGGAGATCGGTGGCTTGCACTTGAGCGCCCGCCAGTTGGCTCACTCCCTCTATGATGGCGTTCGAGCCCTCTATTCGAACCCTCGCGCCCATCCTGGTCAGCTCTTCGGCGTGAGAGAAGCGGCTTTCAAACACCGTTTCGCTAATTATGCTGGTTCCTCTAGCTATCGTGCAAAGTGACATATATGGCGCCTGAACGTCAGTAGGAAAACCCGGATAGGGTTGAGTTTTTATGTTGGAGGGTAGCGGAAGATCGAGCATCTCGATTTCTATGGACCTGGGCCCCTCGAAGAGGAAAGCGCCGGTCTCTTTGATTTTCGCCAAGACGGAGCGCAAGTGCGTGGGGATGACGTTCTCTATAGTGACCTTTCCACGCGTCATGGCCGCCGCCAAAGCGAAGGTCGCGGCCTCGATGCGGTCGGGGATTATGCTGTACTGCACTCCCCTAAGTTTCCTTACTCCGACAACTCTTACCCTGGATGTTCCGGCGCCCTTAACGTCCGCCCCCATAGCATTTAGGAAGTTTGCCAGGTCGACGATCTCCGGCTCTTGGGCCGCGTTCTCAAGGACGGTTTCGCCTTCGGCGAGGCAGGCGGCCATGATGATGTTCTCTGTGGCGCCGACAGACGGCATATCCAGATAGATGTCCGCGCCCTTCAGGCGCTTCGCGCGGACGTTCACTAGACCGTGTTCGACTGAAATCGAGGC
>CAZMEF010000232.1:0-2920 GCA_964565305.1 uncultured Eubacteriales bacterium
CGACCTCGCTATCGGAGAGTCGCAGGAAGTGGAACTGTCCGGCGGCGGGAAGGTTGCCGTAAAACTGCTGCAAATGCGGGATACGGCCGACCTGGTTCGCCAGGCGGTGCGCGAGGCTCGCGTGGAAGTCCCCGCGGGGCTTCATCACGATCCCGGACGGGTCCTTGTGAACCTCAACGGGCTAGGTTGCACCGGTCCGCAGGCCGCCAAGTATCTTTCCGACAAGCACAAGGTCGATGTTGAGATGACCGGGCCGCGTAATCTGCTTTTGATTTGGACCGGCGCTGATGACCAAGCGACGATTGATGCCGTCGAAGAGGCGTTTGTGGGACTAGTCCAGGAATTCGCCGCCGGGCGGGATTTGGGCCCGTCGACCGCCAGCGACAGCGCTTACGAGATGCTTCGCGAGGCGCCCCGGCCACGGAAAGTCATGCAGCTTCGGGACGCGTTTCTCTCTGTCTCTGAACCGGTCCCCATTGAGGAGGCTTTCGGACGCATTTCCGCCGATACGATCGTCATCTATCCGCCCGGTTCTCCGCTGATCACGCCCGGGGAACTCATTGATGACGGAATCATCCACTATATCGTGACCGCGCGGAAAGCGGGTTTGAACGTGCTTGGCCGCGGCATAACGGGAAACGGGGACGGCGCTTCCGCGTCCCCCGCGTCTATGATGGTGTACTGCGTCAAGCGGTGAAGTCAGTGAAGTCCCATAGTGGTGAAGTCCTACAGGCAAAGGTTTTCCAAGAGATGCCTGAAGACCCTTTCTCCCAGCATCAAGTTATCGATGGAAATCTTCTCGTTGTACCCGTGCACCGATGCGGTATCTTCCGCAGACAGGATGGCGGGCATTATGCCGTAGCACGGCACACCTTTCTCGCGGAAAAAGCGAGAATCGGTCGCTCCCGACGCCATGATGGGAAGGACAACCGAATCGGGCGCCTCATCTTTCAGAAGGCGTTCGAGCAGGCGAAAGTGGTCGGAATCGAACGGAGACACTCGCGGCGCCAAAGGTTCTGAGTGACTTTCGACCTCTACACCGTACTCCTCGACAAGATTCCGAATGACGCGCACGGCATCCGCCGGATCGTGGCCGGGGAGGACCCGTATGTCCAACACGGCCTCGGCCCGCCCTGGGATCACATTTGGCGCTTCTCCCGATTTGAGCATGGTGATCGAAAGAGACGTCCGGATCATCGAGTCAAGCCGCTGGTCTTTGGATATCTCTTGTTCCAAGAACCTCTGGAATATAGGGCCGGTTGCCCTCTCAAGCGCAAAGCGCCGGATTCCCGTCATCCTAGAAGCCATCTGTTTGAGCATTTGGACCACTACCGGGGTAAACATGACCGGAAAGCTGTAGCCGGCGACCTTAGCCAGCGCTTTTGCCAGACTCTTTGTGGCGTAATCGCGAGGCGGCGAGCTTCCGTGGCCCGGGGCTCCCGTGGCGATCAGACGGACCTTCATTGCCGCTTTCTGGGTAACCTCGACGGCGAAAACGATGCCTGCGCCGAAAACGTCTCTTACCCCTCCGCCACCTTCATTGATCACAAGATCTGGGCGCAAAGAGTCCATTAGGTTGTCGGCTGCCCACTTTGCCCCGTACAGGCCTCCTTGCTCCTCATCGCTCACTGCCAAATACGTTACCCGCTTCCTGAGAGACCCGGCTCGTTCCGCCAGTGCCAGGAACGCCCCGAGTTCCATGATGCCCTGGCCCTTCATGTCTAGGGCGCCGCGGCCCCAGACGAAACCGTCTCTGATTTCGCCGGAATACGGGGGTATCTCCCAACCTTCTTCTGTGGCGGGAACCACGTCGACGTGATGGAGGAGGACGATAGATCCGCCCTCCGAGGGCCCGATTGAGCATTCGAGCACGCCACGCTCTGGCGCCGTTTCGTGTATGGTCGCGATGTGGCCCCGCTCCCTCAGTATCCGGGCCAGGTATAGCAGAGCGGGCATCTCCTTACCCGGTGGGTTCTCGGTCGGAATCTTGAGGTATTCCGAGAGAACAAGGTCCAACCTGAGGGGCTCAGACTGTGATGTTGCAGGTCGCGATGATACGCGGTCTGGAGTCGCTGTGGGCTTTGGCACCGAAAACACCCCTTCGTAATTTGATCCGGCCGGCACCTCACTTTTCGTCGCTCTCCGCGGCGCATCCTGCAAGAGGCCGCAACGGAGCGACGCTTGCTCGCGATAGGACGAAGTCTCCCGCGGCAGTCAGCGCCCAAAAGCGGTAGATTCTGCGGAACAAGATGACGCCTCCGGCGTCAAATTTGGTGATTTCAGGATTCTGCGGGCCCAGACCGCTACGGCGTTCTTCGATGTGTATGGCTGTATGATGGGGCGGCCTGTTTCGGAGTCGGAGTTAACTAATTGGTAGGAGGCGAGAGCGGTTGTTCGGGATGCGGGCGGGGCGAATAGGTAGCCATCCGGGGCAGTCCGGAAACCAGTCTGGACGTGGTAGGAAGTTGCGGCAACTTGCGGCGGTTCTTGTGGTTGTGTCGTTGGCTTTGGCGGCGGCGCCTGTTCCTGTTCGGGCCGGCAATTACGGCAGGATCATGAATATGGACAAATTCCTCAACAAGTTTTCCCAAAACGTCAAGCAGCAGACTAACCTGTGGTTCCAAGATCTGGGCGAAGCGGAATGGGCCATCGAGTTTGTGGCGAAGCTTCGGGGAATGGGCGTCGTCAACGGTTATGAGAACAACGCGTTTCGCCCCAATCAAGGAGTCAAGCAGTGTGAAGCGCTAGCCATGATGGTTCGGGCGTTTGACCTCGAAGACGAAGCGGATGCGTTGGTGCGGCAGTACGGGTCTCTCTACATCAGTTTCGGCGAGGATGACATAGGGTACTTCTCCGCCTCCGGGAAGGACCTCCCCAAAGTCGCCAACTCAGCCCGTTGGGCGCTAGGATATGTACTCAT
>CAZMEF010000233.1:0-258 GCA_964565305.1 uncultured Eubacteriales bacterium
ATCGGTCTCGAAGTAGAGCCCGCCCCTATCCGTCGACAATCTGTCGATTAGGGGTTTCATAGTGTCGTAGGGCGTGCCTGTGACGCTTATGAGACTTATGCGCGGATGCACTCGCGAACCTTCTCGCGAACCTTCTCGCGCATCTTCTCGCTGAGGCACCCGCGAACCTGTTTGCGAACCTGCTTGTGAACCTGTTTGCGAACCTGCTTGCGAACCTGCTTGCGAACCTGCTTGTGAACCTGCTCGCGGGCGCACTGC
>CAZMEF010000233.1:268-2889 GCA_964565305.1 uncultured Eubacteriales bacterium
TGCATTTCCCGGGTCCTCATAGCCTGTCAGGGCATTCAGGGCGGTCCACAGGACGTGTGTGCCGGAAGCCCAGTGCGTCCTCACGAGGGCGGCTTCGCCTCCAAAGACCCGCGCGTAGACCCTTTCCAGAGCATCGCGACCGGCGTCGTCGTAACCGTATCCCGTGGAAGGCGCCATGTGCGACAGCGCGATTCTTTCGTCGATGAAGGCTTGAAGCACTCGCTCCTGGTTTCCGAGCACGACCTCGTCAATTTCATCCCAGACTCTTCGAAGCGACTCGCGGTAGCGCGCGACTAATTCGCGGTTCATGGGACGCGGGTCTCTAGACGCTTGGACAGCCTGTCGGCGTCTGCCGTTGACAGAAGGCACGTAACCTTCGCTCCCTGTTTCTCGTGTTCCAAAGAAAGCAGGGTGCCCTGCCGCCTGATCTCGTAGACGACGTCATACTCCGAGTAAGGCACGAAGTAGGTGATCCTTCGGCGGCTTTCCGCGAGCGTATCCGAAATTGCGCCCGCCAAATCATCTATCCCCAAGCGACGTAGGGCCGATGTCGCCACCGCGCGCCGGCCCTGCGCGGCGTTGTTCGGGATCACAAGGTCAGGCGCCAAGTCCATCTTGTTGAAGCAGTCTATCCGCGGCCTGTCCGAAACCTCCAGGTCATAGAGCACCCCATCCACCGTGGCCATCTGTTGTTCGTAAACGGCGGACGAGGCGTCAATCACGTGCACGATGACATCCGCGTCCACGGCTTCTTCAAGCGTGGAGCGAAAGGCCGCCACAAGTTCGTGAGGCAGGCCTTGTATGAATCCGACGGTATCCACCAAAAGAACAAGCTGACCGGACGGCATCTCCCATCTCCTAACCCAGGAGTCAAGCGTCGCGAACAGCCTGTCGTCGCTGTACATGTCTTCCCCGGTAAGGGCGTTGAAGAGGGTAGATTTACCCGCGTTTGTGTAGCCGACAAGTGACACAACCGGGATCCCGGAAGCCTGTCTTTTCTTGCGTTGCTCCACCCTGACCCGGTCAACCTGCTTGAGTTCCCTGCTCAAACGCGCGATTTTGCTCTTGGCGAGACGCCTGTCCATCTCTATCTTCTGTTCGCCCGGCCCGCGAGTTCCGATGCCCCCGCCCAAGTCCGATAGGTCCACTCCGTATCCTGTGAGCCGGCTGAGTCTGTGTCTGGCGGCTGCCAGCTCCACCTGAAGCTTGCCTTCTCTCGTCATCGCCCTTGAGGCGAAAATGCGGAGGATGAGTTCTGTGCGGTCCATCGCGCCTGCTCCTGTGGCTTCCTCGATGTTCCGGGCTTGAGTTGGAGTCAAGACGCCGTCCACGATCACGAAAATGGCCCCGTCCGTTTCCACCGCTTCCGCCAATTCCTCCACTTTTCCCTTGCCAAGATATGTTCTTGGGTCGGGCGAATCGCGCTCTTGTAGCAGCGTCCTTGAGGGCGAATACCCGGCGGTCTCAGCCAGGCGGGAAAGTTCCTGCATTGATTCTTCCGCACCGAAAGAAACCGGGTCTTTGCTTCTTTTCGCCCCGGGGTCTTTGATGCCGGCGAGGATCACCCGTCTAGAATCGAGTTCTGAAGTTTTGTCGGTTTCCGTCACGTTCTTTGACATGGACCCATTATACACCATCCAAGGAGGCTTCCAGAAGCTCGGAGGGGGTGAGCATCACCAGGTCCTGCCTGGAAAACGCCTTGTCCCTGACGAGCCTCACGGCCTGTCTTCTCATGCTCTTCTCTATTACGTTGCGCACCATCCTTGCGTTTGAGGGAACTGTTTCTGAACATATCCTGGTTGAGATGATCTTCTGCAGCGCCGCTTTGGCCTCAAACGACAAACGGTAGTCGCGCTTTCGTAGCATCAGTTCCGCTATCCTCATGAGTTCGTCGATGCAGTAGTCGGGGAAATCGAGGTGAATTGGGAATCTCGATCTCAGGCCGGGATTTGACCTCAAAAACTGCTCCATTTCGAGCGGGTAACCGGCGAGAATGAAGACGCTTTCCTTCGCCCTATCCTCCATCCCTTTGACTATGCAATCGATGCATTCCTTTCCGAAATCCTTTTCGCCTCCCCTAGACAAAGAATAGGCCTCGTCCACGAAAAGGATTCCCCCTTGAGCCTTTTTAATCTGTTCCTTTGTTTTCTGAGCCGTGTGGCCGATGTATTCGCCTACCAGATCCGCCCTCTCCACCTCTACCACATGGCCTTTCTCCAAGAGGCCCGCCTCAGACAGTAACTTTCCGATTATCCTGGCGATGGTCGTCTTGCCGGTGCCGGGATTGCCCTTGAACACCATATGGAGCACAGTGCGCTCGGTGGAGAGACCAAGTCTTTCCCTCTTCTTTTGCACCTCTGCGAAGGCGTAGATTTCGAAAATCAGTTCTTTGACTTTTCGGAGGCCGATTAGGCTGTTGAGTTCGTCCAAAGCGCTCTCTTTCCCGGCCTGCGCTCCTACTTTGCCGAAGTCCAGCTGCTCTCCCCTTGGGACAGCCCGCAGAACGTGAGGCTTTTGGCGAACTACCCTTTCGATCAAATCTAAAGCGCCTCCCCGGAGGTCAACATGTGATGGACCTACCATCATACGCCCCAAAAAGAAAACCGCCCCATGTGGGGCGG
>CAZMEF010000234.1:0-2888 GCA_964565305.1 uncultured Eubacteriales bacterium
GAAAACCTTGTCCTCACGATCACTCGCCTATTCTAGCACAGAACGTATGCGCGGGCATGTTCGGCCACTTACGCGCATACCTTTGGATCTGAAGGAGGGGAAGCGATTGGAAGAAATCATCGCCGAGCTTCTCGAGCAAGAAGAACTCTCGAAAGATAAGTATGCCGAACTCGCGGCCCGAATGTCAGGGGGCACAGAACGCCAGCTGGTAGGTAAGATCTTATCTCAAAAGAAGTTTGAGATCGAAACTCTGAAGCTTCTGAAGTCGGGGAAGATACCCGCACGATTCCTGGGTTTTGGCACGGTCCAAGATGACAAGGTCAACTTCAGAGAGGCGCCCACGCCGGCCTCGCTTGTCATCTCTGAACTGGGGCGCGGAACCCCGGTGATTCTGACGGAGCGCAGAGGCAACTGGGCCGGAGTGCAGCTTTACGACGGTCAGACCGGTTGGGTGTTCAAGGACTACGTAAAGTCGGGCGAGTAGGTCCCAGACCGATACGGAAAGGCAAGAGATAGGCGTTGTTCCGCGAAGGTAACGCTTATCTCTTCTGCTCCATTTCGCGTAGACGATGCTCCAACGGCGCTCCAGCTGCGTCCTAGCCACACCCTGGCGACGCCCTAGCTACACCCTATCTACGCCCCAGCTACGCCCCGCCGAGCTTCTACTATCCGAGTCGCCCCATCCCCTGCAGAAACAGAACATTATGTATCGCTCCGCTACCCTTCCACCAGTTCTTACTGATGGCCCACTCTTCGGGATAGCTGTTCCATCGCCAGGGTACATTCCACGAACCGTCTGCAAGTTGTGTCTTCTCGATGTACCCGCACTCATATTCGGCGATATCCTTGTTGTCTGAGTAAAAAACACTGTCGCGATTTCTGAAAAACCTAGACGGCTTGCAGATATATTCCGCTTTCCATCTGTCGGTATCTTTCGTGATGCTGTGCTTGACTTGTTCACGCAAGCGTTCTTTGAGAGAGATGAGGTCGATCAAGTCGGTCATTCCGGCTTCCTCGCAATACTGGAAGAGACGAATGTAGCATCCCGCCGTGTGCATATCGCCTAGTAAGTCTTGCTCGAAGTACGCGTCATAGGCTTCTTTGGCAATTCGACATCCGAGGTCGTGAAGTTCATCGCCTCTTTTGGCAAAGCGGATGATGAACCCGGCAAGGCAAGCGGTCGGATTGTAAGAGTGGTGACAGGTGCTGCTACTGTCGGAATGCCACCACGGGGCGTGAGGATAGTCGTTGTTGCTACTGGGTGCGTTCTCCCAGAATTGACCCGTGAATTCGCGTCCGCTCGCAAGGTAGCGCAATATTCCCGCAATGATCGGATGTGTGGAATCGGTCAAATCAATCTTCCGGAGAATCTCCGTTGCGGTCCAAGTCTGCAAAGGCGCGGAATTTGGGTTCCAGGCGTCCGGCTCCAGCGCGTGGCCAAAGCCGCCGTCCGCGTTTTGATAGGCGGCAAGCGCAGTTAATACGGCTTCCTTTGAGCCCCCCTCAAAGTGGTACTGCCACCGGGCCAAATCCAGGGGGCGGGCGTTGCGGTAGATAAAGGCACGGGCCTTGTCAAACACGCTCATTCTGCTTCGCCTCCGTTACAAGACTCCGGGAATATCCGGGCAAAGGGAAAAGGCAGACGGCTTCTCTGCTATCTGCCTTGCCATACTAACATTGTTCAGTGTCCCTATGAACCCGAACCTGGCGTCCTAGTTCCCTATGAACATCTGGGTGAACATCATCCCGTAAGGTCCGCCCTCTATGATCCCGATCCCGACATGGGTGAACGCGGGGTTAAGTATGTTTTTGCGATGGCCCTCGCTCGCCATTAGGTTGGTGTGAGCAGACTGGACGCTGGGCGCCCCGGCCAGGTTTTCTCCTGCTGTCCGGTATGTTATCCCCGCGTTTTTCATCTGGTCGAACGGCGAACCGTACGTCGGGGATTCGTGAGCGAAGTACTTCTTGTCGATCATGTCCTGACTCTTCAATCTGGCCTGCGCTACGAGACGCATGTCGGCGACCAGCGCGGGCGCCCCTACTTTTGCCCTCTCCTGATTAACCAGATCGAGCATCTGCTGCTCCGCTGCGGTCAAGCCATCCACTTTGGGCGGCGTCGGATCAGGGTCAGCAGGCGGCGTCGGGGTTGTCGGCGTCGTGGGTGTAGTGGGGGTGGTTGGCGTCGTTGGTGTGGTCGGTGTCGTGGGAGGTTTAGGCGTCACCGGCGGTTTGGGAGTAGGCATCGGCGGTGTAGCCGGCGGCCTTATGATCGATTGCCACGGAAACGTGCTATCCTTGAAGATGTCCTGGAGGATTCTCGCAAGGGATGGCGACATGCCGGTTCCACCGTTGGGATCCGGCAGAACGTACCTGTCGTATCCTGCCGCCGTCGCCGTTGTGGACATTAACAAGACGAGCGCGACGACAGCGAGGATGATAGTGCATTTTCTGAGCTTCATTCCTACTTACTCCTCCTTTCGGATGTGTTACCAAGCTATGTAAGCATGATACAAGATCGCGTCCTCTAGGAAAAACCTGTCTAGCAGGGCATTTTGCCGATATGAACCGAAAACGGCGTCTCAATCTCACCCTATCTCAAAATCGCGTGGATGAGCCATGCCATGGGCGATCTTGGAAGCCTGGCCCCTCGCAGGCGACCGAAAAGGCCCGGCGCTTTCTAGACTTCCTGGACTTTCTAGAAGCGCGCCGGACCCTCGCCTTACCTGTTGAATCCCGGCTGTCTACCCTAGCGGCAGCGGCTTGCAGTCGTGGCGGATGTAGTTCGCCGCGACGTAGCCCTCGGCCCCGTTGGGTAGCCGTATCCTGACCCACGTCGGACTCGTCTCTAGGACGGCGACTGTTGCCCCCATGTTAAGCTGCGCGATTAC
>CAZMEF010000235.1:0-2872 GCA_964565305.1 uncultured Eubacteriales bacterium
AGGCTCGCAAGTGCATCCGCGCATAAGTCTCATGAGCGTCACAGGCACGCCCTACGACACTATGAAGCCCCTAATCGACAGATTGTCGACGGATAGGGGCGGGCTCTACTTCGAGACCGATGCCCTCCTTCGCTATCAGTCCGGCGCGCTTGACACAGACGGCCTCTTGGAGGAACTGTCAAAGACCCCGCTCGGAGGCCGGGCGGGCGGCGGGCACAACGGGGCCGACGCACGCTCCCGCAAGCCGGGTGAAGACCGGCACGACCGGCACGTTCCGGTAGTCATGATTCAGCGTTCTAGAGGTTACTCATCCAAAGACCCGGTGTCCATGGACACATTGCGAAAGTTCATGGCTTTGCTCCGGCAGCACTGGCCCGACGCGCTGACGCTCGTGGACAACTGCTACTGCGAATTTGTCGAGGACTCGGAGCCTCCTTCCGCCGGCGCGACGCTCACCGCAGGTTCATTGATCAAGAACCCCGGCGGGGGACTCGCGCCCACCGGAGGGTATCTGATAGGGGCCCGGGAATACATCGACCGGGCATCCGAGTGCTTGTTCGCACCCGGAATAGGCGGACACGTTGGCAGCAACCCTTCCGGTTACAGGGACATCTTCCAGGGCCTTTTTCTAGCGCCGAGAACTGTCGGGGAGGCGCTCAAAGGGGCGGCTTTCGCGGCCCTGTACTTCAGCGAAATGGGCTTCGCCGTATCACCGGGGCCATTTGACCGACGGCGGGATATAGTGCAATCCATAACAACGGGATCGCCGGAGAAACTTGAGGCCCTTGTCCAGGCGATACAAGCATCATCGCCTGTAGACTCGTTCGCCCTTCCTCTGCCGTGGGATATGCCCGGATACGATCGACAGGTCATAATGGCCGCGGGGGCGTTCGTGCAAGGCTCGTCAATCGAGCTGTCGTGCGATGCGCCCTTCGTCCCACCGTACACTGCCTATCTACAGGGTGGCCTTACCAAAGAGCACGTTATGCTCGCTTGCATCGCGGCCGGCAAGGCTCTCGAAAAGCTGTCTACCTGACGTTTCTGTATAGGCCTATGACTTTGCCCACAAGCCTGACGTCTCGTGAAACGATGGGCGAAAGCCGCGGGTTCTCCGGCTGAAGCCGCACAGAATCTTTTTCCCTATAGAAAGTTTTGACCGTGGCCTCATCTCCGAGCATCGCGACGACTACATCTCCGTTCAATGCGTCGTCCTGTTGACGAACCAACACGAAATCACCGTCAAATATCCCGGCGTTTATCATGCTGTCGCCTTCAACCCGAAGCAAGAACACATTCTCTGATTTCACGAACGATCGGGGGAAGGGTACCATCTCTTCGATGTTTTCGACCGCCAACACCGGGGTGCCGGCCCGGACCATACCGACTAGAGGAATCATGAGAAAAGGTTCGGCTGCGCGGTTCTCATCCTGGTTTTCGATGATGTTGAACGCCCGCGACTTCTGTGCGGCGCGTTTGAGAAATCCCTTGCGCTCAAGGTTTCTCAAGTGAGTGTGAACTGTGGCCGTCGACTTGAGGCCGAGCTTGCTCCCTAGCTCGCGCACCGACGGCGGATAACCCGAGTCACGAATGCTGTCTCTTATGGCGTCGAGTACCTTGGATTGCTGCGAGGTTAGCTTGCCCATTGCGTGCCCTCCCAAATCTTATGTCAAATGTATCGTACGGCCCGGCTGGGGAAGAAGCGCCGGACTTCATATCGAACACTAGTTTACCATGTTCTGGCGAGAGAAGCAAACGCAAGTTTGCATTATGTTTGCATCGGGCCCCACAGCCTAGAACCCTTTCTGTGTGCAAGGGTCGGCCTCGAACCCTTGCTGTAGGAAAGAGTCGGACAGAAACCCTTTCTGTGTGCAAGGGTCAGGCGGAAACCCTTGCACCAGGAAGTACATTTTTTGGACTTTGGGGGGTTATGCTGGGATTTTAGGCACCGGCGAGCCTGCGCGGAGTTTCGGAGCCGGAACGAAGCCCGGAGCCGGAACGAAACCCCGGAGCCGGAACGAAGTCCGGAGCCGGAACGAAGCCCCGGAGTCGGAACGAAGCCCCGAAGTCGGAACGAAGCCCCGGAGTCGGAACGAAGCCCGGAGCCGGAACGAAGCCCCAGAGCCAACGCAAACCTCAGAGCCGGAACGAACCCCCGCAGCCGACGCAAACCCCGTTGCCCGAGCGTGAATATACCGCCCCGATAGCGGCACCATATATGCCGATCCAGATAGGAAGGAGGGACAGTATGGCAGACGAACGCCGCAAAGGGCCGGATAGGCTATATAAGCCGCCCGACGGGGGTAGCCCGGTCGAAGAGCCTTTCTACGAAGAGCGCTTCGAGCTGGACTCGGAACAGAGAGAGCAGCAGGACTCGGCCGACCGCGACATCACGGGTGAGGCTCGGGACGACGGGGAGCGAGGACTGTCGGATTCGGACAATGACTGGTACTGGCAAGAACCCGACGACGTGTACCCGGAAGAGGACATGTGGCCGTGGCCGGAACAGCCTCCGCGCCCCAAGCGCGCATAACCCGCAAACTCTATGCGGTAACCGGACCTAACATGTAATTCTTGGACGCGACTGAAATCTTGCGCCCCGCCCCGCGGCGGGGCTTTTTGCTCCTCTCGCGAGGTCACAAAAGATCTTCCCCAGTCATAGAGTGAGAGGGAAGGTAGTCTTGTGACGTAACGGTTGGAGGTATGTGAAATGCCAGAGCAAGCCATGGTCCAGGCAGGCGCGTTCACCTGGTCACGCGAGCGAGAGCTGGTTCCGGTTTATGAGAAACTTCATGATATTTCGGGAGAGAGCGATTGCCTGGAACTGATCCAGGAGCTCTACGAACTAAAGAACACCCAGATGACCGATGCCACT
>CAZMEF010000236.1:0-2866 GCA_964565305.1 uncultured Eubacteriales bacterium
AGGGCCACCTCCGCATTCCTCCAGCCCTTTGATGGCAGGTCCGCTACAAGGCCATAGTTCTCGGGAGTGAGCGGGCGTCCCTCTGACTTTGTGACCTCCCGAACCCTATCGCCGCACGCGGCGCCGTATTCCCAAATAGCCTCGCGGAGCAGTTTTCTGCCCTCATCTTCGCCGAGCCTGTCCACGATCGCTTTGGCCATGTAGTAGTACATCAAAGCCATGCGCCGCGAGACGAGCCAGACGTCCTGTTCCCAGGGGTCGTCGGAGTAAGGGAAACCGGCCGGGTTGGTAGAGTTCACGGTGGAGACCTCCTCTATCAGGGTGTGGGTCGTCACAATCGTACCTAATGGATGTGACTTTAGCCAGAGTTTGGCGACTCGGTCTTGCGACCCGATGTTTGAGAGCGATGCGACCGCAAGGGCATACGGAGGTTAGCAGGAATCGAACAATCTGCCTAGAAATAGACGTTGACCTGACGTTTTCCTTCCGCGTATCGCGACATCATCCACCGCAAAGGGAGGGGCAATAACATAAGAATCCTCCACACATCTGATTGGCATTTCGGGCGTACGCTTGAAGGCCGGGACCGGTTGCCCGAACAGGCCCAATTCGTTGACGACTTGTGTGACATAGCGGGGTCAGAGGATGTCCACCTCGTGCTGGTTGCGGGCGATGTCTTCGACACGTTCAATCCGCCTGCCAAGGCCGAGGAGCTCTACTTCGACGCACTTGAGCGGCTCTCGGCAGGGGGCAAGCGCGGCGTGGTCGTCATTGCCGGGAACCACGACAGTCCCGACCGCATCCGTGCCGCAAACCCGCTGGCGACGAGGCACGGGATATCGCTGGTCGGGTGTCCGGGAGATGACCTCGGCCCGGGAGGCCCGGAGGGAGGCGTCCGGCGGGTTCGCACGGGCTCCGGATGGATGGAGATCTTTTCCTCGAGTTGCGGCGAATCCGTCTTCGTGGTTACTTTGGCGTACCCGTCCGAGGCGCGGTTGAATGAAATGTTGACCGGGTCGCCTGACGATAAGAAGCAGCAAGCGGCCTATTCGGATCGCGTTGCCAGGCTTGTTCAGAGCGGTTTGGCACAGTCCGGGGATGCAGACGTCCGATTGGTTGTCGGCCACCTCTTCACGAACGGCGGGTGGGAATCTGAATCCGAGAGGCAAATCCAACTGGGCGGCGCTTTCGGCGTCACTCCGCAGGCGTTTTCAACAGGCGCGGATTACATAGCCCTCGGACATTTGCACAGACCTCAGATGGTGGGGACGTCCGGCGCCGCTTGCCGGTATTCGGGTTCGCCTTTGTCATACAGCTTCTCCGAGGCTGATCAGCAGAAAGAAGTTGTGGTCGTGGAGGTGGGCCGCGCGTCCGGGGGTGGCGACCCGTCCGTCACTGTTCGTCCTGTAAAACTCACCTGCGGCAAGGCACTCAAACGATGGACGCCGGTGTCCTACGAGGAAGC
Organism: uncultured Eubacteriales bacterium; assembly: GCA_964565305.1. Lineage (GTDB taxonomy): Bacteria > Bacillota > Sulfobacillia > Fermentithermobacillales > Fermentithermobacillaceae > DULO01. The sequence goes on from CAZMEF010000236.1 coordinate 1,466, forward strand.
GTTGGCGTGGTGTCGTGACCCCCGAAACAAGGATTTCTGGATAGACCTCGAAATCCCCCGGGAGCAGCCGCTCACCGACAGTGAGCGGTCGATCTTGAAAGATGCTCACCCGGGCCTCATAAACGTTCGCTGGCGCAACACCGGAGAGTCGCAAACGCAGGAAGAGCACCGCATATCCGATCTGCCGCTCGTGGACCGGTTCAAGCTTTTCTGCCGGCGCTCGGGCTTTGAGGCCGATCAGGAACTGCTGGACCTTTTCCTCCAGCTGGTCAACGCGGAGGACGAGAACGGCGTCACGCCTAACGCGTCTGAAAGCGAGGTTCTCGACCGATGAGACCTATCCGACTTGAGTTCTCCGGGCTCAACAGCTACCGCGAGCGCCAGGTCATTGACTTCACCGACCTGGGTCGGGGAGGACTTTTCGGCATTTTCGGCCCGACCGGCAGCGGCAAATCCACCATTCTCGACGCCATCACGCTGGCGCTCTACGGCACGGTTGACCGCGCGCCCAACAACACGCGCGGGATCATCAATCTGAGAGAACGTACTGCCGGCGTGTCGTTCTCGTTTGAACTTGGGGGGACCACCTACCTGGTAGAAAGGGTTTTCGAGAGGCCGAGGGGCGAGTCCGAAAGGGAGAGCGCCAGGACCAAGAGCGCGAGGCTCTCGACCTCAACCGGCGATGTTCTGGAGGATCGCCCCTCTGCGGTCTCCACCCGGCTCGAGCAGATTATCGGGCTCTCATACGATGAGTTCAGCAAAGCGGTGGTTCTGCCTCAGGGGAAATTCAGCGAGTTCCTAGGACTGAAGGGGGCGGCCCGGGCCGATATGCTGGGGCGTATCCTGCGACTTGAGCGTTTCGGCGATCCGCTTTACAAGTCCGCCGCGGGGCGCCTCGGCCAGTGGGACCAGGTGGTGAAGCAGAGGGCTGCCGGCCAGGCCGAACTGGGGGCGTGTTCAGAGGCCGATGTTGCAAGCGCCGAAGACGAAGCGAAGAACTTGCAGATCAAGTCGGACGAAGCCGAGATCGAGTACGAAAAAGTTCGCCTCGCCCACAGCAAATCGTCTGAACTCGAGCGGCTGGACGGGCAGTTGACTGCGGCGCGGGCTCGTCGCCGAGATCTCGACGACGCCAATGCGGGCATCGAGCGGGATCAGGGAGTCGTCGAGGCCGCGCGGAAGGCGGCTCCTTTGAGGAACCCGATCAAGGCCGTGCGCAGGTTGACACGGGACCGCGAGGACGCCGAGACGAAGCTGAGCGAAGCCGAGGACGGGCTAGCGACCGCGCGGACTGCTCTAGGATCGGCAACCACCGAACTTCAACAAGCCAGGGAACGGCAGGAAGGCCGGGAGCCCGTATTGGTCGAGAAAAAGACGAGACTGACGCAGGCGCTTCAGGAG
>CAZMEF010000237.1:0-2863 GCA_964565305.1 uncultured Eubacteriales bacterium
ATATAGCCTTCGAGCTCAAGATACCGATCCGTTGTGGCTTCCGGGAGGTCCATGTCTGTGCGGCCCGGCTCGGCCCCCTTGTCGATGACCACCAGCCGCACGTTGACCTTCGTCCCCGACCGCTTGAAGACCTCCTCTGGCATCTTGACGACCTGGGCGCCAACCTCATCGAGCCAGTCGCGGAAGGCGCTGCTCTGCTTGTCGCTGCGGAAGAAGGAGCCTTCGCCCATGACCGCGACGAGGCGTCCGCCATCTTTCAGGTGCTCGTAGGCCTTCATCACATGGACGGCATCCTGCCACCCGACGCCCGCCTTGCGGCTGAACGGCGGATTCATCAGTATCACGTCGTATTCGCCCCGGTACGGAGTCCAGATCAAGAAGTCGATTTGCGTGGATACTACCTTGAGCCCCATCTGCGAGAGCTTGTGGGCGTGCTGACGATTGACCTCCAAAGCATCTACATCCACCCCATCGGGCAGGAATCTCAAAAGGCTCCCTTGCCCGGCAGATGGCTCCAACACCTTGTCGCCCTTCTTGACCTCCGACACCCTCGTCATAAAGACGCTCAGGGGATAGGGCGTCTCGAAGAAGTCCAGTTCGCCGGAACTCTTTTCCCTGCTTCGCTCCAGGGCTTCGGCTTGGCGATACTGTTCGGCGGCGGCAACCTCGCCAATGCGTTCGTCTGTCAGCTTCGTGGTCTTTCGCGGCTGGACCGCTGCTTCATGGACGGTGACTCTGCCCGCGTCAAACGCATCCTCGAAGTCGAAATCTTGCAGTGCGTCGGCGGCCTCGATCTCAAGGCCGCGAACCAAGGCTCCCATATCCTGCATACGCCCGCCGACCTTGCGGGCCAACGTGCGCTCGAAGTCGATGTTGTCGGCAAACAGCCACTCGATCCCTACCGGGTGATCCGGGTGAATGCCGTAGCGTGCCAACCGCCCGCTAGTCTGGTCGATTTGCGTTGCCGTCCATGGCAGATTGATACCCACTTGGACCCGATCCGGTTTCGTACCCGTGGTGTCATGCAGCGAAAGCCCGGTGCCACCCTTCGCCATCGTTGCGATGAGCACCTTGACCTTGCCGTCCTTCCACGCCTTGAGATTCTTCTTGGCCTGGGCGGCGGTTACTTCGCCGGTGTAGAGCGCCGCGTCGGGGAAGGCTTCTCTCAGGGCGTCGGAGACGCCGGGGAGCGTGTAATCAATGCCCGCATCGTGCATGGCCTCGGCAATGAGCATGATCGCCTCAGAGAACGGGGCTTTAGGTCGCTTGCCCCTGCCGCGACCCTCGGCCCACCAAGCACGAAGATCATCCTGATAGTCTTCCCAGATGCGCTGCATTTCCGGGTACGTGTATTCCTTGCCCTTGGCGTCGCCGGTCTTGCGGAACTTGCCGATGGATCGTTCGGCTTTCGTCTCGGTGAAGATGACGACCTGTCTACCTTCGGCAATCAACTCCCTGGCTCGCTTGATGCCCGCCTGGACCTTTGCCGCTTCGAGGATGCGCTTGAGGGTGTTGACCTCGTGCATCTTAATCATGGCATGGTTCGATGAATTGTTGAACTCTCGCTGAGCATCCACTTGGGCATCTGCTTCGGCATAGGCGGCGAGAACGTGACTCACCATGTCCACGTATTCGTCGGACACCGATTGCTTGCGGAATGTGGTGGTGACACTGCCGGGCGGCAGACGCTTGGCCCGTTGCGTGAAGGCCCCCTGCCGCTTTAACCAATTGCGGGCTTCAATCTGGTCCCTGACCTTGTGCCGCCCACCGTTCCAAATCAGGAGTTCCTCCACGACCGCCTTGCCAAGTGCGTAGTCGAAGTATTTCTTCTTGATAACGTCGGCCCCGTACATCTTGGCCCACTCATGATGACCGCCGACGCGGTCGAAGACGCCAGTGGCATCGAGATAGGCCGCCTCGACGGGATTCTCGAACGGCGTTGCCGAAGACAGGATCGTGAACTTGGCCTGTTTCATCAGGTCTTGTGCGGACTTGCCCTGCTGGCTCGTGACGTTCTTGGTGCTGTGGGCCTCGTCAAAAATGACCACTCCACCGTTGATGCGGTGGCCGCCCTTGCGAATTCCGGCATAGGTGACGAACTCTACGCCTTCCAGTCCGTAGTCGGCCAAGTCACCCTGTATCTGATTCACCAAGTCTTCGTTCAATGTGACGTAGAGAATCTTCTTGACGCCTCGCGCCTTCAACTCGCGGATCAATCCACCAAGAACGTAGGTCTTTCCGGTGCCCGCCTCGTTTGCCAGAAGGAACAGTCGTCCCTGTTCCTCGAAAGCGCGGACGCCAAGCGCGACGTCCTCGATCTGTTCGTTGACAATATCCTGGGGGATGTTGTGCTTGAGGCCGAGACTGATTAACCGAGAGGTTTCAGGCGAGACGTACCCTTCAATATCTCGATCAATTCGGTCTCGGATGGGCCGCTCATTTTCTGCTGATCGCTTGCGGTCTCGCTCCAAATCCGAAGCGCGTGTCTCCTCACTGCCGGGTTCGCCAGTTCCCGTCTCGCTCTTTCCTCTGGACTCGGCAGGGGCGGGTAGCCCTTGGAGTTCCCTTGCGATTTGTTCGGTCGGGTCGCCATCGTAAAAGCTCCTGGTCCAGACCTTACGGCCAACGGACTCGTCATAGATTTTAGCAGGTTTCTGTGGTTTTCCACCACGATCTTTCGGCACAAGCCGGTCAAGGACGGCCTTGATCCCCGGTTCGCCCGTGTTGCCGGTGACGGCCCACCACGGATTTCCGGCCTTGGAAATGCGTTTTTCGACCTTCAGGCCGTGCTCGGCGAGAATCTGGGCGGGGGGCGTCTGCCCCGCCCCCTCAAACTGAACGGCCTGGTCGTGTCCGAATAGCT
>CAZMEF010000238.1:0-2861 GCA_964565305.1 uncultured Eubacteriales bacterium
CCCTTTTCCCGCAAGGACAACGATATCTCCCGGCTGTGCCGCCCTGAGCGCCACCGCGATGGCCTCCCGCCTGTCCTTGACCCGAAAGTACGGTTTGGAAGGGCCGGATTTCACTCCGTCCTCGATATCGTTCAGGATTCCTTCCTCGGGCTCCATCCTGGGGTTGTCGTTTGTGATGATCACGAGATCGGCCATCTGCGCCGCGATCCTGCCCATGATGGGCCGCTTTCCCGGGTCCCTGTCCCCGCCGCACCCGAACATCACTATTACGGAACCTGCCGTGGATTCGCGCGCCGTCTCAAGGACGCTCTGAAGGCTTTCGGGCGTGTGCGCGTAATCCACCCAAACGGAAAACGACGTGGCCTCCTTCAGGCGCTCGACGCGCCCCCTGACGCTTTGGACGCCTTGGATGCCCGCTATCACTTGCTCCGGATCCATCCCAAAGCCCCAGCCGACAGCAGCCGCGGCCAAGGCGTTATAGACGTTGAACTTCCCCGGTAAGCCCAGCCGGACCTCGTAATCGCGACCTCCGGCACAAAGTGTGAACGTAATGCCGTCGCGGTCCTGGGATAACCCGGTAGCCCTGACACAGGCCAACTTTGAGAACCCATACGTCACCACAGGCGTCACGGCCTGGTTTCTGAAGAAATCGTAAGCCGGATCGTCAAGGTTCAGGACTGTAACCGGCGCAATCTTTCGGGCCTTTTCCGGGAAATCTCCGACCTGCCTCACGAGTTTGGCCTTGGCTTCCATATAAGCCTCAACTGTGACGTGAAAATCCAGGTGATCCCGCCCAATGTTGGTCATCACGGCGACGTCGAATTTGATGTGCGATGCCCGCCTCAAGGAAAGGGCGTGGGAAGAAACCTCCATCGTCGCGGCGGTGCATCCCGAGTCGACCATGTCCCTGAGAAGCTCGTGAAGATGAACCGATTCGGGCGTGGTGTGCGTAACGGGCAAAACCATGTCTCCCACTATGTTGTGAACAGTGCCAATTAGTCCCGTACGCTCGCCGCAAGCGTCCAGCACGCTTTTTACCAGGTGACAGACTGTGGTCTTCCCTTTTGTGCCGGTTATCCCCACCGTCAAAAGACCGGCGCTTGCGTCGCCGTAGAACGCCTTAGAGGCGGCGGAGAGCGCGTACCTGCTGTCCGGAACTACGGCCGCGCCGACGTCGGGATAAGCAGCGAGAGCGTCGGGGTCCTCGACGACAAGCGCAGACGCCCCTCGTTCGAGCGCCTGTCCGATGTACTCGTGGCCGTCCGCCCGCTCGCCCCTGATGGCGACGAAAAGGTGACCCGGCCCGGTGCGGCGGGAATCGTACGATATTCCGTCAACGCGCGCGTCTCCTTGGAATGTGGCGCCCTTGACTTCGCGCATCAGTTCCCTGAGCGTCATCGCTCCACCCATTTCTAATCTTTTCGTTCGCGCCTCTACTGCCCCACGTTCATTTGGAAGGTCGCCTTGACAGAAGTACCAGGCGGCACGGACTCGCCCGCCTCCGGCTCCTGCAGCACGCAGAACCCGCTTCCTTGGGCGCTCAGTGTCAGCCCGGCTTCGGAAAGCTTCTGCCTCGCCTGGGTCAACCCGAGTCCTATTAGCGTGGGGACCCTCACCTGCCCTTCGGGAGAGGAAGATTCTTCCTCAGTGTACAGTATTACCAAAGTACCCTCGGCTACTTTCACCCCGGGGGCGGGAAACTGCCTTGTCACTTTATCGCCGGGGCCTTCCTTCCTCCCCGCGAGGCCCGCCTCACGAAGTCGAGTCTGGGCTGCGGCGACATCCGTCCCCACCAGATCAGGCACCGAAACCCTGACCTTCTCAGCCACCTCCGGTTCGTCTTGCGGCGGCACATCGAGGTATCTCAGGACGTCGCGCATTATATTGGAAAACACCGGCGCCGCGACGAGACTTCCGTAATACGCGCCTTTCGGTTCATCCACCATCACCAAGAGCGCTAGTTTAGGGTCGTTGGCGGGCGCGAATCCTATGAACCAGGCGATGTATTTCCCGTCCTCAATTCGCCCGTTTATCACCTTGTTGGCCGTGCCCGTCTTTCCGGCGAGCCGGTAGCCGGGAACGTACGCGTTCTTGCCCGTCCCTTCCGATATGACAAGTTCCAAAGCGGCCCGCAAATCGTCCGATGTCTTGGGACTCAAAACTTGCCGCACTTTAGATGACGGCATGCTTTCGGCGACGTTCCCTTCCAGGTCAGTTATTTGTCTGACCATGTGAGGCAACACGGTCCATCCGCCGTTGGCTATCGCGGAGATAGAACTGATCAACTGGACCGGCGTCATCTGGAGGGTCTGGCCGTAAGACATACACGCGAGGTCAACGACCGTGGCGCGGTCCTCAGAGGGCACAATGCCGGACGCTTCCCCCGGCAAGTCAATCCCTGTGGTCGAAGTCACTCCGAAAAGGTCCAAATACTTGTAGAAGTTCTCTATCCCTGTGGCGCGTCCTATTTGGATGAACCCGACGTTACACGAGTTCTTGATGACCTCGTTGAAGGTCTGACTGCCGTGACCCGTGTCGAGGTGGCAATACAAGGTTTCCGGCCCTACCTTCGTTGAACCGCCGCAGAAGAAGGTGTCGCTCGTAGTGACGACCCCGCATTCGAGCGCGGCGGCGGCCGTGATGGGCTTGAAAGTGGAGCCCGGCGGGAAAGAATCGGTTACGGCTATGATCCTGCGATTGGCGACGGGATAGCTGTCATAGCGGTTGGGATCGTAAGTGGGCCTTATCGCCATAGCCAGGATCTCGCCGCTTTGCGGGTTCATGGCGATAGCGAGGCCGCCCGCCGCCTGGCTTTGTTCAACAGCCGCGCTCAGTTCTCTTTCGCATACAAATTGAACCAC
>CAZMEF010000239.1:0-2856 GCA_964565305.1 uncultured Eubacteriales bacterium
CCCAAGTCCGCGGAAAAGATGATCCTTTCTTCCTTTAAGTCATACACGAACAAGCTGCGTATTCCGAGACACCTCGTCCACCTAATCCGGTAAAAGCCGACCACTGATCCGACAAATCTCGTCCACATGATCCGATAATTCTCGACCACGAATCCGGTAGCTCTCGTCCAGCGATCCGGCGATGCCGTCCACCCGGCGTGCTGACCAAAAAGGTCACAGGGTTAAGGCCGATTGCTCTCTAAGTGTATGGAGATTGTGATTCGCACCGAGGAGAGGACGGAACCCATGGCCGATAAGCGGAGGTTGTCAATGCGGAAAGCGAGAGAGATTCTGAGGCTTAGTTGGGGATTAGGATTGGGGGCGCGCGAAGTCGCGAGAAGTTGCGCTGTTTCTCACAGCACCGTGAGGGGAGCCCTGATAAGGGCGAAGGCAGCCGGACTCTCGTGGCCTTTGCCGAACGAGATCGATGACGGGACGCTTGAAGGCATGCTGTACCCGGCATCGACGCAAACCAGGGGCGCTAAGGCGATGCCCGACATGGAGTACATACATCTGGAACTCCGCCGGGAGGGCGTTACGCTTCAACTTTTGTGGGAGGAGTATCGGGACAAACACCCTGACGGCTATCAAAGAAGTCAGTTTTGCCAGTTGTACAGGGATTGGACCAAGTCCATCGAGGTTTCGATGCGGCAGATACATGTTGCCGGGGAGAAGATGTTTGTTGACTACGCGGGCCAGACCATTCCTTTGACTAACCGCGTCACCGGAGAAACAAGGGAACTACCGGTATTTGTCGCCGTACTTGGTGCCAGCAATTACACCTACGCGGACGCAAGTCTGGATCAGGGCCTTGAGTCATGGATTAGCGCGCATGTAAGCGCGTTCGAGTTCTTCGGCGGCGTTCCAAAGGTCTTGATCCCGGACAACCTTAAGACCGGGGTTACGCGGCCAAACTTCTACGAACCCGACATCAACCCCACCTACCAAGATGCGGCCGCACACTACGGCACAGTAGTGATACCGGCCCGCGTGAGAAGGCCGAAGGACAAAGCCAAAGCCGAATCCGCGGTTCAGAATGCCGAGCGGCGGATATTGGCAAAACTTCGGGACCGGACCTTCTTTGAACTTAGCGACGTAAGAGAGGCTGTCTGGGAAGCCTTGGAGGACCTGAACAACAGGCCCTTTCAGAAGATGGACGGTTGCCGCCGGTCCCTCTTCGAAACCCTAGACAAGCCCGCACTTCAACCCCTACCAAGCGTCAGGTACGAATTCGCTTCATGGAAGAAGGCCCGGGCAAACGTAGATTATCATGTCGAGGTGGACCGCAACTACTACAGCGTTCCCTATCAGTTGATTAAACAAGAACTTGACGTGAGGCTTACCGTATCGGCCGTGGAAGTGCTGTTCAAGGGCAAGAGGGTAGCAAGCCACATGCGCCTTTACGGCAAAGGCCGCTACTCCACCTCAAAGGAACACATGCCCGCTTCGCATCGCCGGTACGCCGACTGGACACCGTCCAGGATGATTGGTTGGGCAAAAAGCATCGGACCCCACGTCCAAAAGGTGGCGGAGACGATTTTGGAGCAAAGGCCCCACCCGGAACAAGGCTTTCGCTCCTGCATGGGCATCTTCCGCCTCGCAAAGGAGTACGGAAACGAGCGAGTTGAAGCCGCGTGCGAAAGGGCAATCACGTTGGGGGCTTATTCCTTCCGAAGCGTGGAGTCAATTCTTAGGACAAACCTCGACAAGAAGAAGGTCGCAACGCAAACGGCGGCTGTCACCGTGAGACATGAAAACCTCAGAGGTGCCGCCTACTACATACAAGGGGATGAGCAGTGATGTTGGTGAACCAAACCATAGAAAGTTTGCGGAAGATGAAGCTTAGTGGAATGGCGGACGCCTTTGTGGCCCAAACCCAAGAGCCGGGCTACCGGGTCATGTCCTTCGAGGAGCGTTTCGGGCTTTTGGTGGACCAGGAATCCGGCTACCGCGAAAACAGACGCCTTAAAAGGTTACTTCAGGAGGCACATCTTAGGACGCATGCATGCGTTGAGGACATCGATTACCGTCAAAGCCGCGGACTTGACCGGAGCGCCATGGCAGGTTTCTTGTCGTGCCAATGGATCCGGGACCGCCTGAACATCCTACTCACAGGCCCTACCGGCGTCGGCAAGACATACATCGGCTGCGCCCTTGGCAACCTTGCCTGCCGGAACGGCTTCAGCGCCCGTTACTATCGGCTCCCAACGCTCCTCATGGATCTTAACATCGCTCGTGGAGACGGCTCTTATCCCTCTTCCATGAGAAGACTGGCAAAGGCTGACCTGCTTATTCTCGACGATCTGGGACTGGGTCCTCTCACAGCTTTGGAAAGTCGGGAATTGTTGGAAGTGCTTGAGGTCAGATGCCAGACTTCCTCAACGGTCGTTGCCAGCCAAGTGCCCGTGGAAAAGTGGTACGAACTCATGCCCGACGCGACGGTCGCGGACGCCATCATGGATCGCTTGGCGCATAACGCGTACAAGATCACGCTTCGCGGCGAATCCATGAGGAAAACGTACGTCCCGTCGGAGAAGAAGGGGGGTGGTTCTTGAAGCCGGACCGACCGGTGTGTTACTGATGTGGTGTCGGCATTCCGGACGATGACAGGTGGACGACAGTTATCGGATTCGCCGGACGAGAGTTATCGGAACGCTGGTCGCGTTCCGCCGGATCCTGTGGACAGCTCCTATCGGATTGAGTGGACGAATCGACCGGATTACGCACAAGCCGAAGTATCCGTGGAATACCAGGCGCTCGTCGTCGAGATAGTCCGCCATAACGCCTATTCCTACGCTCGTATCCGGAGTTAGGACA
>CAZMEF010000240.1:0-2842 GCA_964565305.1 uncultured Eubacteriales bacterium
ACATCTCATCGAAGATATGCTGCGGCAAGTCTCGGATGGATTTGTAGCCGTTGTAGTTCGGATCACCCTCGGCGACGGCTATGATCTTTTCGTCCCGTTGGTTCCCGTCGATCATCCTGATAACCCCAATGGGATGACAGGGTATGAGGGACAGAGGAGCAAAGGCTTCAGAGCTCAGGATAAGCACATCCATCGGATCATCGTCTTCCGCCAACGTCCGGGGGATGAATCCATAGTTGGCGGGATAATGCGTGGACGTGTATAGAACGCGGTCGAGCATCAAGAATCCCGTCTTCTTGTCGAGCTCATACTTGAGCTTACAGCCGCGCGGTATTTCTACAACGGCGTCAAAGCGCGCGGGTGAAACCCGGGTTGGGTCAATATCGTGCCAAATATTCATAATAAGCCTCCCATATGCAACATCAGCGCGCGTTCCATCCATTGACGCCATGCAAATGGTCTCCATCCTGGCTGTAATGGAACGGCAGCGAATCGAAGTTCGCGATGACGCTCTTTCCATCCTCGTCTAGAAGGACCGGTTTCAGCATGAGCCCGTACTCACCGTCGGGGAGATCCAACTCCTCGTACGGTATGAAAAGCGCCAGATCGGTAATGACCGCGTTGTTTGACTCAGGAATGAAGCGGGCGCTAACGCACACGTCACCTGACGCCGTGTTGTACTGTCGATTCACGTCCTTGAGCGGCTTGCCCCATTGGCTTTGCAGGTAGACCGTCAGTTCCAGTTCACGTCCGGCGCGTTGCTTCACCCTGAAGCTCATTCTGATCTGTATCCCAAGTCGTCCGTCGGTCACAGTATCTTGGGAGGCATTAGCCTTCTTTGAGGTGACGATAGCGGGCGGCGGGTTTGCCGTATCCAAACTCGTTGTCGAAGGCCGGTGGATAGACGTCTGCTTAGGGGCCGAAGCGACCCGCGCAGACGAGGAGGATGAATGTCTACGGGTAGAGGAAGCGGCAACCTTGGGCGCTGCAACCGGTGCTGTCACCGGCACTGCAGTAGGAGCCACCGTCGGAACCACGGTAGGGGCCACTGTCGAAACAGCCGCCGGTGAAACCGGCTGAACCGCCGGCACGTTGGGGGCTACCGCCTTCTGAGCAGGCGGCGGAGCGGGCACATTGCCTATCGTCTCAATCGCGCCGCTTGGGAGTTCGAGAGTCTCCACTTTGCCGAAAAGCGAACGCGAGTAGGCGAACCTTCGCGGGGTAGTCCTTGCGATCTCGGAATCTGTCGATACGTCGGTTAGCGTCGCGTAGTACCGGATGGTCGCGTTCTTTTTCCCGATATGGAGTTGGTTTATGGGAAGGGTCAGGTGAAAATCGTCCCACCGGGAGTCGTCGTGGCGGGGTTTCGCGAAAGAGACCACAGCGACGTTCCCGCGCCGGTCATCGCAATACGCATCTTCATCTCTCAGGTGAAGTCCTTCATCGGTTTCGAAGTATACGGTCAAAAGGCAGTTCATGCTCCGCCGGTTCTGTATGGTGAAAGAGACGCGCAGAGTTATGACGTCAGGCGAGTGTTCGGCGTCCAAGCTAAGAAACTTTGCGGTGGCCTTTGGGGGGTTCTCAGTTCCGGCTTGCTGTAGATTCTGGCCCTTGTAGATCAGGTACGCGTAGTTCTGCCATTCGCGCCAATTGGTGTTGCCCGTAGCGCACGAATCAAGTCTTTTCAGATATGCCTCAATGAATGGCCAGCATTGAGATTCCAGTTGCGCCAGCCTATCGCGATGGGGCATTGATAGGCCGCGCCGGTAAGTCACTGAAAGGGAGGTCCGAACGTTCGTCACTTGGTTGCCCATTTGGCTCGCCCAACCAGTGTTGAACGAACTGCCGTTCATGGTCGTGTTGTTGGTGTACGGGTGATGCCAGAAGGTCGCGTTTTGGTGGCCCGTTCCGCTACTAAGCGTCGTACCAAACGATTGGGTCTGAACCTTGTCGACGTTCTCGGCGATGCCCTGAATCTCCCAACCGAAAGAACGCAAAAAGAAGCTGTAGAACTCCTGGCGGTTATGGGGCATCTTGAGGATCTTGTACTCAAACTGTTCCGTCGTATGGGATCCCTCCCCAGCGCGGTTTTCGGAGATGGCCGGTATCAGAGATATCGACAGCCCTTCATGGCACTTTATGTATTCAGAACACTCTCAGCGGAATAAAGCCAGATACTGCCCGTATCCCTCTTCTTCGAGCCGGTCCACCGGGATGAATCTCAGGGCCGCCGAATTTATGCAGTATCTGAGGCCGGTGGGCTCCGGCCCGTCTTCGAAAACGTGGCCCAAATGCGAGTCCGCTTTCTTGCTGCGGACCTCGGTCCTAACCATGCCGTGGCTCCGGTCCTCTTTTTCTACGGTTTCTTCGCCCGTCAAAGGCTTGGTGAAGCTGGGCCAACCACAGCCTGAATCGAATTTGTCGAGGGAGCTGAACAAGGGTTCGCCGGATACGATGTCCACGTAGATCCCCGGGCTCTTGTGGTCCCAGAACTCGTTTCGAAAAGGCGGCTCAGTTCCGTTTTCTCGCGTGACCTTGTACTGCATAGGAGAGAGGGTGTTCCGGAGCTCGTGGCCCCATGTTCTCTTCAGATAGCCTTCACGGCCGGATCCCGCCTTGTATCTCTTGAAGTGCTCCGGATTCTTCAGGTAGTAGTCTTGATGGTATTGCTCTGCCGGCCAGAACCGACCGGCCGGCAAGATATCTGTGGCGATGGAACCCTTGAATTTCCTCGAAGCCTCCATGTCGCGTCTTGACGCTTCGGCCGACACCTTCTGATCGTCATCCTGGTAGAATATCGCCGTCCGGTACTGGGACCCCTTATCGGCGAACTGCCCCTTGG
>CAZMEF010000241.1:0-2832 GCA_964565305.1 uncultured Eubacteriales bacterium
AGTCTCGCCGATCTTGAAAGCTGGACAGGCATCGACATCCAAGACGAAGATGTCGACACCATCGCGGGCCTTGTCATGAAGATTTTGGACAGGGTTCCCGTGCCCGGCGATGAGGTGATCTTGGAGGACCCGCCGCTTCGGATCCTGGTTACGGACGTGAAGGGGCCAAGGATCAGGGGAGTCCTGATACAGCAGCGAGGGCCGGTTCCCGAGATCAAAGAGGTCGGAAAATCCTCGCGCGCCACGTCAGAACAGCGGGAGGTGCCACGATAATGCAGGACGCGGGGTTGGTAGTTCGAGTAGCCTTGTTCCTGCTTTCGTTCGGCGCCATCGGATTCTTCTCAGGCAGCGAGGCTGCCTTCTTGGGGGCCGACAAGTGGGCCGTCTTGGGGCTTTCATCGTCCGGCGACGCAAGGGCGCGGACCCTGGCGTCCCTCATGGAAAGTCGCGAGAACACGCTTTCGGCCATTTTGATCGGTACCAACGTTTTCACGGTGCTGGCTTCGGTGATGTCGGCGTCCGTGGCGTCGCTCTACGGAGTCCGGGGCGCGACCGGGTTGGCGATCGTGTCGCTGGGCACGACGGCCATAATCTTCGTGTTCGCCGAACTCACGGTGAAAAGTTACCTCAGCGCCAACGCGACAGAGGTGGCCCTGAGAATCTCCGGTCTTCTATACGCGGTGACGCGGTGGCTTGCTCCCGCCGCATCGGCCATGTCGCATATTCCGCTACTGCTTTCCCGGTCCTTCGTGCCGAAGGCCGCCAACGCGCGCGCCGAATCCGACAGCGCCGTGCGAGTAGCGCTGGATATGGCCGGAGACGAGGGTGGCGTCGACCGCGAGGATTCCGAAGTGATCGTGGGGGTGTTGGATTCCTCGGATACGCTTGTCAGCGACGTGATGACTCCACTATCGCGGGCCGTCCGCCTGTCGCCGGACGATACTCTCGGCGATGTTTTGGCGGGGTTCGCCAAGCACAGGTTCAGCAGGATCCCGGTGATTAGCGCTTTTGACTCCGCCCAAGGCGCTGAAGCCTCAGAACGCGTCGAAGGAATCGTGTATTTGAAAGACGCGATCCGCGCTTTGCGGTCGGAAGGGCTTTCCAGACCCGTCTCGAGCATCATGCGGCCTCCGTTTTTCGTCTCTCGAAGCGACACCGTGCTGGATCTGCTCGCGAGGATGAAGAAGTCCCGCGTGCACCTTGCGGTCGTGACGGAAGGTCAAAGGCATGTCGGGCTTGCCACGATGGATGATCTGCTGGGCGAAATCCTGGGAGACATAAGGGATGACCCGCCGAAGAAGCCGGACCTCAACGTCTCGGCCGGCAACTGGGGAGGGACCCAGACGGACGACTGGGGAAGAGGGCAGATCGACGACTGGGGAGGAGCGTAGGCTAGCCTCACTGCAGGAACCTCTCTTGTAGATGACGAAGCTTACCATTCGCAACAACACACTAGCGGCCACAGGGAGGTTCTTTTTGTGATCGAGGAATGTCGCGCAATGACAGCAGTAGAGCTACGCGGGGCAATAGGCAAGCCCGTCGAGGAAATCGAAACGCCCGCCCTCGTAGTTGACCTGGACCTCATGGAAAAGAATATGGACAAGATGATGGAGTTCCTGTCCCGAGGGACGGTCGGGATCCGTCCTCACGCAAAGAGCCACAAAACTCCTCAGATCGCCAAGATGCAAATGGACAGGGGCGCGCTTGGGATCACATGCGCCAAGCTGGGCGAGGCCGAAGCTATGGCCGACGGTGGGATCAAGGACATCATGATCGCCAGTCAAGTCGTGGGAACCGGGAAGATCAAACGTGCGGTCGTTCTCTCGAAGCGGATCGATCTCAAAGTCGCTGTCGATTCGATGGACAATCTTCGCGAGATATCCGCCGCCTCGGCCGCCGGAGGCGGGGACATCGGCATTATCGTGGAGCTTGAGGTGGGCCTCCGGCGTTGCGGCGCCAGAAGTCCGGAAGAGGCCGCGAGGCTCGCGAAGGCGGCGGCATCTCTCCCCGGCGTCCATTTCGCGGGGATTATGGGGTATGAGGGTCATTGCGTGTTCATACCCGATCTTGAAGAGCGCAGGCTAGCGGCCGGCAAGGCCTACCGAAGCATACTGGACACGCGTGACTACATCAAGAAAGCCGAGGGGCTTGATTCAGGCGTTGTAAGCACGGGCGGAACAGGTACTTTCATGCTCGGCGGGCGCGTCGAGGGCATGACGGACATCGAGGCCGGTTCATACATCTTCATGGACGCTCGCTACAGCGGCATCGAGGGCGTCGATTTCCAACAGTCGTTGAGCGTGCTCTCGACGATCGTGAGCCATCCGACCGCTGATTTCTGGGTTTCGGACGCCGGGATCAAGTCCATGAGCGAAGAGTTCGGCCCGGTGACCATTTTGCCGTCGTACGGTCTGACGGTGACCGGCATGTCAGAAGAGCACATCAAACTTGAGCCTTCCGTCCACGAGGCCAACCCGTTGCCCTCCCTGGAAAGCCTCGATCAGAGGTATGTGAAGCGGGCGCGAGAGGAACTGCGCGTAGGCGACAAGGTTCACCTGATCCCCAGCCACTGCTGCACCACCGTCAACTTGCACGACGTGATGTACGCCGTGAGGGACGGCGTGGTGGAGGACGTGTGGGCGATCACCGGCAGGGGCAAGTTCGCGTAGGCCGCGCTTTCCAAATAGTTTGCTGGAGGCGGTACTGTGAGCGACGCATCAAAGAGGAATGCTCCAAGGGATCCGAAAGACCTCCGGGATCTTTGGCAGCTCGATCCCGCTTTCACTTTCCTGAATCACGGTTCTTACGGGGCCACTCCCAGGAGCGTTCTCG
>CAZMEF010000242.1:0-2768 GCA_964565305.1 uncultured Eubacteriales bacterium
ATCGTGACTTCCGCCGCGCGCGCCATGATGTCGGCCTTGGCCTTGGCGTTCTTTACCGCCTGCGCCAAAAGCTCGTCTTGCTGCGGCTTGGGATCCAAGAGACCAAAGGTGATGCCGCCCACGCTGTTCGCTCCGGCGCCCGTCGCCGCGTCAATAGCTCTGCCCACCAAGTCGAGGTTCTTGATGCGGGCCACAACAGTGTTGTTGCAACGGTAGCCAGCAAGGACCTGCTTTCCCTCTTTTCCGCCTTCCGTCACCCACTCGTAGACCGGGTAAAGACTGAAGTTGGACGTCTGTATGTCGCTTTTAGAGATTCCGAGCGCTGAAAGCGCGTTAATCACCCCGGTCATGATGCCGGCGTTTTGCGTCTGCGCTTCTTGCGCAGCGGCGGCTTGGATCTCCACACCGAACCTGATGGTGGCCATATCCGGCTTTACCTGCAGTTCCGCCTCTCCGTTGACGGAGATCAGTCTTGGCTCCCGGCCGTCTTCCGCTGAGGCCTGGCGCGGGAGAGCGACTCCGATGGCTAGAGCAAAAGCCAATAACACAGCGCCTGCCAGCAAAACATTCTGTAGGCTCCTCTTGGTCACTTTGGGATCACTCCTTATGTTCCTTTGCTTACATCACCGAACTCTCCGGATTTGACGTCGAGATTATCAGATTGTTCCGGGCCGGGGCCGCACAGACCGGCGCGACGGCCTTTGTGGAGGGACGTCGCGGCGGTGATGGACATTGACGAGCCTGCGCGCGCGAAGGACAATGAAGGGCGACACCAAGCGAGCAGACGGGAGAGTGGAAGTTGGAACACCTTTGCCCCGCTAGGGTCGGCACCGCCGAACATGTCGCCAAGCGTTCGCGCTTTATTGGAAGCGCCTCGTCGGCGTTTTCCTCAGAAGAAGCGGAAGCGTTCGTGGGTTCCATAAAGGAAAAGCATCCGCTCGCGCGTCACAATGTTTACGCTTACTCTGTCGGGACCGGGACTCCGCTCGAAAGACTGAGCGACGACGGCGAGCCCAGAGGAACGGCGGGGTACCCGATCTTGGAAGTCATCCACAAGCGGGAACTGAAGAACGCAGTCTGCGTAGTAACGAGGTACTTTGGCGGCATATTGCTCGGCGCCGGAGGGCTCTTACGCGCTTACGGGAAGGCCGCTAGCATGGCGCTGGATGATGCCGGAGTTGCCAGATCGGTGTACCATTCGCTCTTGCGCGTGAAAGTGACCTACGATCTTTTCGGCCGGGTGCAACGTGAACTGGAGGGCAGGGGCGCCCTCTTCGAAGACACGGACTTCGGGGAATCGGTCACGGTCGCCGCTTACGTCAAGGCGGAAGACTCAGAAGCGATCTCCGCGCGCGTCCGCGATCTTTCGGCAGGGAAAGCGCACGTGGAGATCCTGGAAGGCAAGGTAATCACAAAGCCTTTGGAGTGGGAGCTAGAATTGTGAGGCGACCCCACACTATGTACCCCATCTACGCCGTGTACAGCATCTACACCGCCTTGCCCCTGAACTTCTCCTCCAAGGCGGAGACGTCGGCGTCCTGAACGCGGGCGAACAGCGGCTCGGGCACAGTGAACGCTCTGCCGGCCGAAAGCTCGTCAATCTTCACGGCTTCCATGAACGGTACGCGTCTCTCGTCCGCGGATATTCCGAGGGCGTCAAAAACCTTGGCCGCGGCAAACGGGATGACGGGCTCTGACGCGATGGCGTAAATGCGCACCAGGTTGATACATGTCCTGAGCACCATGGCCGCCTCTTCCCTGTCGGTCTTGAGCAGATTCCACGGCGCGCGGGCGTCAATGTACGAGTTGCCCAAAGACCAGAGTTTCTTGAGCATGAGGATCGCTTTTCGAAACTCCATCCTGGTCAAAGCTTCCCGATATTCGCCCATAACCTCCAGACAATCGGCCTCTAACAGGGATTCCCGCTCGCCTTTCCGACCTCCTTCAGGAACCACTTCACCCAGTTGGGCGGCCGTCAGCTTAAGCGTTCTATTGACGAAGTTGCCAAAATTCCCTGCCAGGTCCTTGTTGACTGTCGCGGCGAACAACTCCCACGTAAAATCCGAGTCGTCGGATTCGGGCGCAACAGACAGAAGGAAGTATCGCCAGTAGTCGGGCGGGTAGATATCCAAGGCGTCATCCATGAACACCCCTCTGCCTTGGCTCGTGGAGAATTTGCCGCCATAGTAGTTGAGCCAGTTGAACCCCTTGATGTAGGCGGCCATGGTCCAGGGCTCTCTTGTGCCGATGGTGGTCGCGGGCCAAACGATGGTGTGGAACGGAAGATTGTCTTTGGCCATGAACTGGGCGTAAGTTACATCCTTCGCCTCGTACCACCAGGCTTTCCACTCATCCGGGCGTCCTGTCCAAGCGGCCCATTCGCGCGTCGCGCCGATGTATTCGATAGGGGCGTCAAACCAGACGTAGAAGACCTTGTTCTCGTACCCTTCCCTCGGCACCGGCACTCCCCAAGACAGATCGCGCGTGATGCAGCGCGGTTTCAGCCCCTCGGTTATCCACTTCATAGCTATCGAAGTGGTGAGTTTCGGCCAATCGTCATGAGAGTTGACCCAGGATTCAATCTCGGAAGTCAACCGGTCAAGACGCAAAAACAGGTGCTTTGTGGTCTCGAGGCGCAAGTCGGTGGAATTGGAAATCGCGGAACGCGGCGAAATGAGGTCCGACGGGTCTAGGAGCGAAGTGCAGTTTTCGCATTGGTCTCCCCTCGCCTTCTTGTACCCACAACGCGGACATGTCCCGACGACGTA
>CAZMEF010000243.1:0-2702 GCA_964565305.1 uncultured Eubacteriales bacterium
TGGAGCCGGCGCTCGGGCTCGAACCGAGGACCTGCGGTTTACGAAACCGCTGCTCTACCGCTGAGCTACGCCGGCATGGAACGTGTGAGACGAACTGGAGCGGGAGACGGGGTTCGAACCCGCGGCCTTCGGCTTGGGAAGCCGACGTTCTACCACTAAACTACTCCCGCCTACTGCACACCCGATTATAACCTGCCGCCAATCCCCGCGCAACAAGCCAGCATTCGGCCGCTATCAAATCTCGTCATCCAATCGTTATCCAGTAACCCGTGAGCCGCCTATTTCGGCTCATGATTGAGCAAGGAAAAAAGCCTCTCCTTGATTTTCCGAATGCTCTCGGCCCGCTTTGAGGCAGTCCTGTACACAATTTCTTCGCCGCGTTCGCCGATAGCAGCAACTATCGCCACCAACACCGGTGACCGTTGATTGGCCGGCACTGTCCAGACAATGCGCAAGTTGCCCTTCTGAATGCGTACGCTGCGAAAGTGCAGTAGCTTTGTCCGGTCGGCTCCCTGACCCTTGTTGCCCAAAGCCTTGCCTACGTTTATAGGATCATGTTGGATTTTCTCAAGTCCCTTGGCCACGAGGAGTCTCTGGGCACGGTCAAGGCTCATAAACTCCTCTTCGGCCTCAGGGACCAGCTCAATCCGCCAAGGAGTTTCATTCTTGGGTGAATTCGACATCAGGCGTTTCCTTGAGTTCCTCTCTCGATATGCCAGCTTTACGAATGAGTTCGTCAAGAGAGGTCAAAGTCCTACCTGATGCTTCAATAACCCGCCGTGTGGCTTCGATTTCTACCATCTCATCAGCAACGGACATGGCCATCTGCCACAAAGCTACGAACTTCTCGTAATCAAGTATTGCGGCTTTAGGTTTGCTTCCTGAGTACATTACGAGGAAATCAACAACGGGAAGCTTAGATTCCAGGGTCTGCTTCCAGCGCCGCTGAATGTCACTTGCGTGCACTATTTGGTCATCACTGAAGACTGGCCGCGAGCTGGAACCTTTGCGACCTTCATCCTTCCTGTCTCTGCCCATCCGAATTGCCTCCAAAATGCCCACCTTGTTCCCCCCTCACATTACGCATTTATCTATGGAAATATGCTTGTGCTTAAGTATATATCGAACTACGGCTTTATTTCATTATCGCATACATAATTCCTTCCAACAGTTTGGGGCTAACGGGGCCGCGGGAATCTTGACTTCGCTACCCCCGAAGCGGGTACGCCGGCGGCTCTCGATCTCCTTTTCGCTTCGGCGACATATTTGTTCCAGCATTCAGAACAAAGGCGCAGGCCGGGGATGACCTCAGTTACGCTTTCGATGGAGCCGCACGAGCGACATTGCATCGTATGACAACAAGGCGCCACGCGCACTGCGTTGCCGGCAGACGTTACGGCGAGCCTCCTCCCTATCGTCCAGCCCAAGAGTTTCCGTAACCCCGCCGGCACGACCACCTTCCCGCCCGAACCGAGATAGCAATCCTGGGAAGCCGCCGCCAAATCTCCGGGCAGCGTGATTTCGGGGACGACGTCCATGGGGATGTCACCTACAGCTTCGGGGTCCGGCGGCAGGCTAAGCCCGGCCTCCCCTATTTCGCCGGGAAGCGGTTCGCCCTCGCCTGTTATGTAGAGGATAGGAGCAACAGCCGTCGCTCTTAGGACATCACCGCTGACCCAACCCCGAGGCCTTCTGACGGAACTGGGAAGCGTGAACCTCCACCCTGTCGTTAGAGTACACACATGCTGTTTCGGTAACTCTGTTTCGACCGCCACGTCTCCTCCCGCCTTTTCGCAAAACCGCAGTCTGTTCTATCTCTAAGCCCTTTGGGCCGCCAGATCCAAGGATGCCCTGCATCTTCTACAAAGGTGAACACCGGGTAGAGTCTCTTTAACGTCCATTTCTGAGCCGCAGGCCTGGCACCTAACTTGTTCATCGGACGGCACGATGAAAATCTCGTCGTCGACGATGCTGAGTTTTAGGATCTGACCGCGGTAAAGATGCGCTTCGGCGCGCACTTTGGGCGGAATCACAATTTTCCCCAAGGAGCCCACTTTGGTGCTGTCAGGACAATGGAGGCACCGCAACGGATGCTTCACCCGAATGTGCCGCCCATCCCAACTCACGCAGACCGTCGTCTCTCGTCCCCAATCCAGTCCTTCACGCATGTCTTTGGGAATCGTGACCCGCCAACCCGAGTCGACGAACCTGGTCCTCTCCCGTGTGGCAACAGACAACGCGCTCACTGCCTTTCGCTAGAGGGGGACCAAAGACCCCGCTCTGTGATAATCCCCGTGACCAACCTGGCGGGCGTAACATCGAAGGAAGGATTGTAGGCCAACGCCCCCGGCGGCCCCACCGCCTTGCCGAGCATCGACAACACTTCATCGGCCGGCCGTTCCTCAATTGGAATGTCTTCGCCCGCGGGAAGGTCCATGTCAAACGTGGATAACGGCGCCGCAACGTAGAAGGGGATCCCATGCTCCTTGGCAAGGCAAGCCAGAGAGTATGTCCCGATCTTGTTGGCGACGTCGCCGTTTCGAGCCACGCGGTCGGCGCCTACTACCACGAGGTCCGCGCCGCCCTTGGACATGAGGTAGCCCGCTGCGCTGTCGACAAGCACCGTTACGGGAATTCCGTCTTGAAGCAGTTCCCAGGCAGTCAGTCTTGAACCCTGAAGGAAAGGCCGTGTTTCGTCCGCG
>CAZMEF010000244.1:0-2678 GCA_964565305.1 uncultured Eubacteriales bacterium
TCCGCCACGGGCCACTTCACCGCCGATCTGCTCTGCCACGGACCACTTCGCGGCCGATCTCGTCGATTATGCAATACTATCATCGGGTGTTGGTTCTGCATGGTTTGCGGCGTTTTTGTGCTATACTCCCCATGAGGGAGGAAGCCTCGTGTACTACGAGCGATCAGTCGAGGACGCAGTGCGGCGCGCCAGCGCGACCTTTCCCGTTGTTTTTGTCACCGGACCAAGGCAGGTGGGCAAAACCACGCTTCTGCAACGACTGGCCGAGGGTTCAGGACGAAAGTATGTTTCCCTCGATAACCCGGGCTTTCGGAGCCTAGCCAAGGACGAGCCGGAGCTTTTCCTTCAGCGCTACGCCCCGCCCGTCATCATCGATGAGGCGCAATATGCCCCAGAGCTATTTGACTGCATCAAAATCCAAGCGGACAGCCTCAAGCGTTGCGGTGACTTCTGGCTGACAGGTTCGCAGAGTTTCCACATGATGGACAACGTCAGTCAATCGCTTGCGGGTCGCGTGGGCATGATCCGTCTCCTAGGTCTCTCGAACAGCGAGATCACCGGGAATCGCTTCACGGAGTTCACCGTATCGCCATCGGGACTGATTCGCCGGATGGCAACAGCGACTCCAATGAACCTGCCTGACGTATTCGAGCGGATCTTTATGGGCTCAATGCCTCGGTTGTATGACAATCCCGACGTCGACCGGGGGCAGTTCTTTGAGTCCTATCTATCGACCTACATCGAGCGAGACATACGCGACCTTACGCAGGTTGGGGACGAACTGTCGTTTCTCAGGTTTGTCACTATCGTCGCCGCTAGAACTGCGACCAATGTCAACTATGAAACGCTCGCTCAGGAGGCGGGTATCTCCGCGCCGACCGCGAAGCGGTGGCTCTCAGTCCTCGTGTCTTCCGGACTCGTCACCTTGGTGGAACCTTACTTCAACAACGCCCTTAAGAGGATCATCAAAGCCCCAAGGATGTTCTTTTCTGACACCGGCCTTTGCGCCTATCTGACCCGCTGGCCCTCGGCGGACGTTCTAGAAGCAAGCGCCGTAAGTGGAGCGTTTTTTGAAACGTGGGTCGTAACCGAAATCGTAAAAAGTTACATTAACGCCGGCACGCGCCCGCCGATCTACTTCTATCGTGACAGCAACAAGAATGAGATTGACCTGATCATCGTTCGAGGCGATACTTTGCACCCGATTGAGATCAAGAAGAGCGCTTCGCCGGGCAACGCCACCAAACACTTCAAGGTGCTGGAGCGCGTCGCGAAGGAAAACGGTGAAGAAGGCCCTCTTGGGACGTATCTGCCCAGACCCAAGATTGGAGAGGGAGCCGTAGTCTGTTTGGCCTCGGATGTCTTGCCGGTGGACAAGAAGAACTGGCTTGTTCCCGCTTGGCTGATATAGGACAGACGCCGCGCGCCACAACACAGTATGGCAGGCGCCCGAGCGGTCATCTCGTCGCCGCTTCCCATTCTCCAATCAACTGCTGAATAGATTGCTGCCGCTCGCTTCGTTTGTCGCTGACCGAACGCTTAACCACGCTGTACAGCCGCTCGCCCAGCGGCCACTTCTCCGGCGAGCGGTCGCTGTCCGAAAACAGAGCGAATGCCGTCGCGCCCATCGTGTAAACATTCGTCACTTCGTCGATCGTGGCGCCGAGAGTGAACTCTTCCGGCGACATGAAGCGTGAGCTTCCCCACAGCCGCCCCATCTGATTTGTGTATGGCGCCTTCGTGTAGAAGTCTATGTCGCAGATTACGGTTTTCTCGTGCAGAAAGTCGTATAGGATGCTGCCGTCATAGAAGTCTATAGCGACGTAGTTATTCGCCGCGACATGAGCGTGGAACACTAAAATGTCCTCGAAAACACTAACTCGTTTCTCTACCGGCATCTGCATGAATCTTCTCCTGGACAGCGGATACATCCGGTGGGGACACTCTGCGTCAATCCAATCGAAGACCGTCGCGAGACCGCTGCCAATCTCGTCACTACCGACATACCTGATAAGCGTCGGATGCGCCAGATCTTGGTAAACCGGTATCGCGCGTCTCAGGTTGGCGATGGCCTCGTCTGAACTTACAGAAGATCGATCTGTAGGCGCGCCCGCGTATTTCACAAAGTAGCGTTTGCGACCATCTGATACTCCAAAGCAAAGGTTGCCCGAATCCTGGTCGTCCAGTACTTTGAAAACCGTGCCGTACTTTCGGAGAAAAGATAGGTCGAACGGCGCTTTCAGCTTGAGAGGTACACCGTCGACGTACTGGATGTAGAAGTCTTTGAGATACCACGTCGGGACCGGATTCTGCATGTTATCAAACCACGCGAGCACGTCCTGTGACTGTTTCATCATCGTGTCGAGCTCAGACGGTCCGAACGGAAGCGCCCAGTAGATGGATGACAGCGTGTTGCTCGCGATATAGAACGCGAGAAGCTGGAAAAACTCAGTCGGAACCTCGCCTCCAAAATAGCCGCGTAACTGCCCTGTCGCAAAGTGAGGGCTCGCCGCCGCGCTCCATACGATGCGATTGAACTCTTCCCACGGATCACCGAAATCGTAGCGGTCAAAGTCAATGATCTTCAGTTCTCCGCGCTCGATCATCATGTTGGCGACATGGTAGTTGCTTCTGCCGGGCCATTTTGTCCGGCAATAGACGGTCGATAATGTCGTTCG
>CAZMEF010000245.1:0-2639 GCA_964565305.1 uncultured Eubacteriales bacterium
GATGATGCCCTCCGTCTCGTCGGAGGTGGCACCCGCGGATTCCATCATTGACCGGGTGGTGCTTACAGACGCGATTTTGCCTTCCTTGTACAGTTTCAAAGTGGACAACGTCTGCGAAAGAAGCATGATGGCCGATATGGTCCTGGTCTCGAACACGTTATCGAAAATGTCCGCGCCCCTGACGCCTTTTTCCAACAAAGCGGCCGCGAGAAGATGAGTATCCTTAGTCGTGTTCGGATAACGAAAACCGCCGGTATCGGTGACTATGGCAACGTAGAGACAAGTCGCGATGTCCAAGTCCACCGTAACTCCCAAGGCGTTCACGATGTCGTACACCAGCATCCCGACAGCCGATGCGTCCGGGTCGATCAGGTTCATATGACCGAAGACGGAGTTCGATACGTGGTGATCCACGTTGATCCACAACGCGCCCCGGGCGAACTCCAGCGCGCTTCCGGCCCGCTCGGCATCAGTGCAATCCAAGAAAATGGCGACTTGAGGGGCGAGATCAACAGGTCTGAGATACCCCACCCTAGTATGGTATTCCGCGCCGGGCAGAAACCCGTAGACAGCCGGATGGGCGTCTTCGGATACTAACAGCGCCTGCTTCCCAAGCCTTCTTAGGGCAATAGCCAGCGCGAGTCCTGAGCCCACGCAATCCCCGTCAGGCTTTTGATGCCCTAACAACACAAACCGGTCGTGGTTCTTGATGACGTCCACGATGTCCGAAATGTCGCCCTGGCGCGACGCGGGCTCCATACCGCTACTCGCTCTCCCCGCTCTCATGTTTCTGCGCTTCTTTGAGAAGCTTCGAGACATGGATGCTGTGCTCTATGCCGTGATCCAGGATGAACTGCAACGAGGGCGCGTGCCTTATGCCCAAGGCTTTGGCCACCTCTGACCTGATCAACCCTTGGGCGCTCTTAAGGCCCTCCATAGTCTTGGTTTGCTCCTCGGATGTCCCCATCACGCTGACGTATATCTTCGCGAGCGAGATATCCTTGGTGACTTCGACTTTGACTATGCTCACGAACCCGATGCGCGGGTCCTTCACGCGCCGCGCGATTAGCTCTGACGCCACTTCTCGGATGAGCGCGGAAGCGCGCTCCTGCCTTACCGCCACAAAGATCACCCCACTCAAATACGTTACGCCGGTTTGATCTCTTTTGTGGTGAACGCCTCAATTACGTCACCCGGTTTAATATCCTGATACCTTTCAAGGCCGATACCGCACTCGTACCCCTGAGAGACCTCATTAACGTCGTCCTTGAACCGGCGAAGCGAAGACATTCTGCCTTCATACACCACGACGCCGTCCCGGAGAAGCCTTACGTCAGACTGACGCGCGACCTTTCCGTTGGTGACGTAACAACCTGAGACAACGCCCACCTTTGGCACGTGGAACGTCTGCCTGATCTCCGCCCTTCCCAGGATGACTTCCTGGAACTTCGGTTTCACAAGACCCTTCAAAAGGTCGCCGATGTCGTCCAACAGATCGTAGATGACCCTGTAGGTCCGGATCTCGATCCCCTCGGAATCCGCCAAAGCTCGCACATTTGCGTCCGGTCGGACGTTGAACCCGAGAATCCGCGCATTGGATGCTTTCGCCAAGATTACGTCGGACGCTATGATGCCTCCGACGCCCGAGTGGATGACCTTGAGCTCGACTTCGCCGCCCTTTATCTTTCCAAGCGCTTGAAGGATAGCCTCCATGGACCCCTGCACATCGGCCTTCACTATTACCTCGAGATCCCGTTTCTCCTCCTCGGAACGCTCTTTGAGCAGGTCGTCAAGGGTTTTCCGGCTGACCGGCCCCATCTCCTGTTCGCGTCTTTCCAATTGACGACGCTCTGTGACTTCCTTGGCCGTCTTCTCATCGGCCACGACCACAAAGAGATCGCCTGCTTGGGGCAGGCCCTCCATGCCTATGATCTCGACCGGCGTGGCGGGGGTTGCTTTCTTGACTGCCCTCCCACGCGCGTCAAACATAGCGCGGATGCGTCCCCAGGTAGTGTCGGTGATAAGGACGTCTCCCACGCGAAGCATGCCGGACTTGATCAGCGCGGTGGCAACGGGCCCCTTGCCTTTGTCCATTAACGATTCGATGATGTAGCCTCGTCCCGCCCTCGTCGGATCGGTCTTCACTTCCTGCATTTCGGATACGAGGTTGATCATGTCGAAAAGCTCATCTATCCCATCGCCCGTCTTTGCCGACACGGGAACAACGACGGTGTCGCCACCCCAGTCCTCCGGCACAAGTCCTGCGTCGGATAGTTGCTGTTTGACTCTATCGGGCTTGGCGCCGGGTTTATCCATTTTGTTCATGGCGACGACCATGGCCACTTTTGCGGCTTTTGCGTGGTTTATGGCCTCTATCGTCTGAGGCATGACGCCGTCATCGGCTGCCACGACCAAGACCGCAAGGTCTGTGACCTTCGCGCCTCTGGCGCGCATCGCCGTGAACGCCTCATGGCCCGGAGTATCAAGGAATATGAGCCTAACGCCGTGTCTTTCGACAACCGAAGCCCCAATATGCTGGGTGATGCCGCCCGCTTCTTTCGCGGTCACGTTGGTATGCCTTATGGCGTCAAGCAGCGACGTCTTGCCGTGGTCGACGTGCCCCATCACTGTCACAACCG
>CAZMEF010000246.1:0-2625 GCA_964565305.1 uncultured Eubacteriales bacterium
GGTCGCCATGATGGCGGGGACATTGCACCCAAACCCGATCAGAAGCGGGATGAACGACTTTCCGTGCAGCCCGAGGGCATGCATGAAGCGGTCCACGACGTACGCGGCCCTCGCCATATAACCGCTGTCCTCCAAGAGGGATATGACGAGGAAAAGGGCCATGATCTGTGGGGCGAACGTGAAAACCGATCCCAATCCTCCGATTATGCCCTGGACGAAAAGTGACGAGATTATCTCCGGAGCGTTGACTGACGCAAGATACCTGCCCATCGCCTCTCCGAAGAATTCGAACAGGCTTCCGACGTGGTCCGCGATGGGTTTCCCGACCTTGAATGTAAACGCGAACATGCCCCACATTGCCAAGAGAAACAAGGGGATGCCCAAGTAGCGGTTTGTGACGACCCGATCGATCTTGTCGGAAATCGTAAGGGCGGCATCTGTCTCTTCCTTGCGGCCCGAGAGCACGCGCCTGACTATGCCGCCGATCGCGGCATACCTCCTGTCGGCGATGTGAGACTCTATGTCGTCGTCCAAGGTTTTCGCGAGGCGTACAAGGGCCTCCGCCCGAAGCGAAGTCATCAGTTCACGTTCTTCAGCAAGGAAGACGGCCTCGATGACAGAATCGTCGCCTTCTAGGACCTTCAGGGCCAGCCATCTCGGATTGGCTTGAGTCCGAAGATTGGGCAGCGCCCGGATAGCATCTGATATGATATCGAGCTCGGCTTCGGTCTCCCTACCGTAGTCCACCCTGAACGCGATTCGATGCTCCTGGCGGGCGATGGAAAGCGCCGATTCGACCAGTTGCTCCATACCCTGTTTTTTGGTGGCGACCGTTGAAGATACGGGAACGCCCAGGAGATGCGACAAAGCGTCGGCATCGACGCTCATGCCCTTTTGCAGCAGTTCATCCGCCATATTCAGGGCGATCACGACGGGAGTGCCCATCTCCAGGAGTTGTATCGTCAGGTAAAGGTTCCGTTCGAGATTGGTGGCGTCGACTACGTTGAGAGCCACATCGGGATTATCGAAAAGGATGCAGTTACGGGCCACTGCCTCGTCTTCGGAGTATGCCCCGAGGCTGTACGTTCCCGGCAAGTCGACGAGACGGAGAGGGCCGCCTGATGATTCCAGGATCCCCTCCTTTTTCTCGACCGTGACCCCCGGCCAATTACCGATATGTTGCCGCGACCCTGTCAAGTTGTTGAAAATCGTGGATTTCCCCGAGTTAGGGTTGCCCGCCAAAACCACAAGAGTCATCTCGTCCGTCGCCATCTTCGTCTTCTCTTTTGCCGGCATGATCTCACCCCGTTTCCTCGACCGAGATCTGAAGTGCCATCCCACGGCCGATGGCCAGCCTTGTGTCTCCTACTGAGATGATCAGCGGGCCGAGCGAATCGTTCTTTATCACTTTGATTTTGGAGCCGGGCGTTACGCCCATATCTGAGAGTCGCCTTCGCAAGCCGACGCCTCCGGCAGTGCCCTTCATGGTCCCCGATCTGCCCGGGCCGAGGAAACCGAGCGGAATTGCCTGCGTGTTGACGCTCATATCAGTTCACCTCCACCATGATCCTCGAAGCCTCGTCTTTTCTGAGGCTAAGACGGTAGCCCTTCACAAGGACCTCAAGCGGGTCGCCGAGCGGGGCCATCCCCTTCAACAGCAACTCGGTCCCTGATGTGACGCCCATATCCAGAATGCGGCGCTTAAGAAGACCATCGGCCGCTATTTTCGTCACTCTGCCGCGTTGCCCCAAAGACAACCTGTTCAGCGGAACGATCTGTGTCATGTTAGCCCCTCCTCTTTCGGGTTAAGGCATGTTTTAGGAAGTTAGGTTACCCTAACTTCTACAACTCAGAAATACATCTGCCCGCAGCGTCTGTCAAGCCGGAGTCGAAATTTACACGATAGGAGTCAATGGCTAAGGTGTAGAAGGGACAGGCCGGAGGCGTTTGGCTGAGTCAGTCGAGCCGCAACGGGTGCGTTCCACAATACCCGATCAGAGCGTTGTCCAGGATTTTTGACGACTAGGTGTGCCAAGGGCCACCCACGTACTGAGAAGGTGACACCTTTGGGGCCAGCTTGCAGAGCGAACGGAAAGCCAGATCGAAGAACGCCCGCTGATTTGTCTCATACTGCCTTCGCCGGTACGCAAAGAAAACCCGCGTGCAGGAGCGGTCCATTGGGACCACAAGGTCAGGCAACAGGTGATGGAGCGCCTTGGTGCATGCCGTTAGCCTTCCGATGCCGCGTTCCACTATGTCGAGCCGGTCGATAGTGCGCCAAAGCGCCAACGTAACCTTATCAGCGTCGAGTGCGGGATTCTCAATGCACTCATCCTGCAAGGCGGATATCTCGTCTTTCACATTCTCAAATGCCAGGTGGAATTCGGGTTCGGACACAAGCCGGGAGGCCCGAATGCCGACGCCCCAGGTGAGCAGCGTTTGTCGCAAAAGATCGAGAAAGCGGTGGTCGTCGATGGCGTCTGAGGCGCTTCCGAACTCTCGACGGGCCTCCACGGTTTTTAGATGGTACTCGCCGTAAAGGAGATTTGATGAGGCCATCCGAGCATCGAAGGCAGCGAGATAGCCACCGAATCCAGCTTCCAACTCTCTCAAACGCGATTCTAC
>CAZMEF010000247.1:0-2575 GCA_964565305.1 uncultured Eubacteriales bacterium
GGCCTTGTGGCGGACCTGCCATCAAAAGGCTGGAGGAACGAAGAGGTGGCCCTCCCGACCGGTGAGAAGAAGCGCGCTTCAGTGCTTTGCCCGCTCGCAAAGACGTGGAAGGACCTCGAACCGACGCACCCCGGCGCCGAGTCGCTTGGACGTATCTACTGCATCGTCGACGAGGCCAAGTACCACGCATACAACAAAGACCTTCGCGGGTGGCACAGGAAGAACGTCCTCGACGGCGATGACTGCTGCATCATAGAGGTGGATACCCCGTGATCGTCCTACCGCACCGGCTCGATCGGGATCCAGATCTCCACGATTGATTCCGCCTCTTCACCTTGGAATCTCTCGTCGTAGTACTCCACGACGTACGGCTTTCCGTCGAGGGTCTTCTGCGAGTAAACCTCGGCGTTTGCGAGGAGCCATTCGTCCATCGCCGCGTTTCCGCTCTCATAGCCCTTTGCTACGAAAACCTCAAACAGCGCGTACTTCGACGCGGGCAGTCGGAACACGGTGAACGCCTCATCAACACCTTCCTGAGGTGTAGACGAACCCGAAGACTCCCGCGCGCCCGCATCGTCCACTGGCTCCGACGACACCAGTAGCCCCACGTGGACCCAACTTTTGTCACCGTCCCACACGCGCACCTCATAGCCGTTATCCGAAAGCTTGTCGGGCAACCCGATCTGTTCGTTCAGTCGCATGAAGTTCTCCCACAGCTCTCTCGTCTTGCTTCCGTCACCGGACACGCCCGCTATCAGCATGGCGCCTCTGTCGATCAGTTTGGGATTCACAAGAACTCCTCCTCTAAGCCGTTTCTCAAGGTTGGCGATCATCTGGTCGGCGGATACCGTCACGGGAGGGCACCCGATCTTCCGAAATTCCCGCGGAGATACTCCGTATTTTCCGGCAAAGGCGCGGCTGAACGCCGGATAGGACTCAAATCCGCAATTCATGCTGATATCAATCAGAGGTTCAGCTGTGCTGGCCAGGAGCCGCCCAGCCCGCTCCATTCGCCGGTCCCTTGTATGGGACGCGATTGGCTTCCCGACGATAAGGGTGAACATCCGGTGGAAGTAGTAGGGCGAGAAGTGGAATACCTTGGCGAGCTGTTCGAGCCCGATCCGTTCATCAAGATGGTCGTCTATGTATTTGATGGCCTGACAGATGTGCTCGAAGTTGCCCACGACCTCACCCCGCACTGCCTTTCTACCTTGAGGATACGGCCTAGTGGCACACTTGTCTTGTCCGTTCTTGCGGAGTATTTACCTAAACTTGCGGAGTGCCCGCGCCGTAGAGCCAGACGGCCTCATCCATAACTTCGCGGTAGAACTTAGCGTCGCGCGCTGCCAGAGCCTGCCATTCATCATCCGTGTACACGATCAGATCGACGCTGACGGGGAGCTCCAGCACTTCTTTTCCGAGCGTTCGCCGCCCGAAGCCGTCATGAGAGTCGGAAACCACAGCCACAACGTCGAGGTCGCTGCCGACTCCCCAGTCGCCCCTGGCGTAGGAACCAAAGTACCCGATCCGGACGATATCAGACCAGTTCCGCAAAAGCGCCTCAACCCATGCAGTTACGGCTTGATGGACGCTCTCGCGATCAGGCCATCTGAGCACGGACGAACGCAATGATCTCACCGGCATAGGCAATGGCCTCCTTGCTTTGCAGAGCGCCATAGTGTTCAAAGGGCGCTCCCTCGGGATGGCTGTCAGGGTATCTTGACGGAATGTAGTAGTTGTCGAGAACCATCGCTCTCTCGTAGATCTCGCTAGTCACGGCGATGTGGTCCGGAAGCTCCTTGAGAAGCCGAGCGACAACGTGACCCCACACTTCCTGCCCGAGATACAGGTGGAGTGCTTTCACCGCCTCCTCAGCAGCCTGGTGGGCGGCAAAGCAGGCCCACTCGTGTTCGTCGTTCTCTTCCGAGGTTCGGGCATGATCAAAATCCCTGTCTGCCTGCTTCAGCCAGTCAAGCACCCGATTGGACATGGTCCAATACCTCCTTGCCGCTTCCATCGAAACCGTATCACAGGGAAGAGGATCATGCCAACACAATCCAAGGATGAATACTTGACTGCGGCAGGCTGGAGTCATCTGGTTGGTTCACGACCGCGGTGGTGTGTACTATCATGTGTACGAGGAGGTGTATTCGATGTCTCGCACCATAGGTCGCTTAGGGAGGGTCATCGCGATGATACTCGTTGACACCTCCGTCCTTATCGACTTCCTTAAAGGGCGGCAGAATCAAAAGACAACGCTGCTAAAAGAAGAACCATAGATCTACTTATCGCCGTCACGGCGATTGACAACGACCTTCTTCTTTTGCATAACGATAGTGACTTCGACGCCATGGCGCGGCATCTTCCAACTCTCAAGGTACTGACGGACCTGTAGACCGGTCTAGGGATGAAGGAATCACACCGAACTCGAAAGGTCGTTCGCAAAGACCATGGGGACAATCTTCAGCACACAAAAGTTCTCTCTGCACGACGGACCCGGCATCAGGACAACCGTCTTCTTCAAGGGCTGCCCGCTCAATTGCCTTTGGTGCCACAACCCGGAAAGCCAGCGCCC
>CAZMEF010000248.1:0-548 GCA_964565305.1 uncultured Eubacteriales bacterium
CACTGTGACACCTACTGTGAGCGCCGGCATGCGCGCTACTCCATAGGACCCCTGCGACCGCGGCGGCGTCTAACACACGCGCCGCGGCCACAGTGATCTCCCAACCCATCGCAGAGAACATAGTCCCCTCCCTGGATTTCCAACGCCCTTGCGTTGACGAGGGAATCCGCGATCTTCTTTCTGGCGCTTTCGTACATGCCCTGAACGGTTGTCCTGGCAATCTGCATCTGCCGGGCGCATTCCTCCTGGGTGAATCCTTCGAGATCGATGAGGCGCACCGTCTCGTATTCCTCCACGGTCATGTTTACCGGATTCTCCTCCGGGCGTGGCCCGCCCAATGGCCCGAACCTGGCATAACCGGGCAGATCGCAAACCCTACGCCATTTCCTCGGTCTCGGCATCATGCATCACCCTGCTACTCATCCTTGTCCTTTTTATCTTTCAGGCTTTCCTTTATCTCGTCAAGCCTTTCCTCAAGCGCCCGCTTCTCCTCTTCCAAAGCTTCCCGCTCCGTCGGAAACTCGGGACCATCCTCGACCGCGTACGGC
>CAZMEF010000248.1:558-2571 GCA_964565305.1 uncultured Eubacteriales bacterium
CCCGCCAACACGCGTAGCGCAATACCCCAGGCCTCTCCCTGTCAAAGGGCCGCAGCCAAACGGACCGGTTCCATCTCCTCTTGGCATACCAATGCACCCCCTTCGTTTCTGACATATGCCGTTTACGCATCTATCATATCGAGTTTGCGACATATGTCAATAACTCCTCGGGGTGAATTCTCATTTTTTTGTTCCCACGCTTGAAGTTGCGCTACACGTCGCGCCCTCTTCGCCCATCGTTTTGCCCAACGCTCGTCCCGCGCCGTTGACACTCGCGCCCGGACCCATCTATGCTTGGCACATTGTGTGAGAGTTCTCTTCAAATCACTCCAGGAGGTTCTAGGACTGTGGCTATTCGGTTCCGCAACTACTCAAGCGAGGCCTTCTTCTCCAACGATTACCGCAGGGTACGAGAGTTCCTTGTGGGGATCAATCGTCCGACGCTGCAGTCCTACCTTTTCCCCTGGGCGCGCTGGGAATGGATGATCACTCACGCCGCTCTAGACAGATCCTCCTTGGGAAGGATCGGCCTTTGGGAGCGGGGAGAAGAGGTCGTGGGGATGGCCACCTACGAGTCGGTGCTTGGAGACGCTTATCTCATCACACAGCCCGGGTTTGAGGAGCTAAAGGCTGGAATGCTCGACTACAGCCGGAGAGCTTTGTCGTACGGTGACAGGTTCCGGGCTTTGATCGATAACACCGATCGCGCCCTTCAACGCGCCGCGTTCGCTCGCAGTTTTCGGCCAACGCAAAAGACGGAGGAAACAGCGCTCCTGGACATCTCCGCTGATATTTGCGCCGAACTGCCTGATGGATTCCACTTCGTCAGCCTTGCCGACGATTGGAATTTCGCAAAGTACAACCGGGTGATGTGGCGAGGTTTTGATCACGCCGGCGAGCCTCCTGAAGCCGAATCCGACATCGAGGTTCGTAGAACGATGCTTTCAAGCCCTGCTATCATCCCGGAACTCGTGATCTGCGTCGTGGCGCCCAACGGCGATTACGCATCCCATTGCGGCATGTGGTTCATGCCAGGGGACACCTACGCTTACGTCGAGCCTGTGGCCACTGACCCGGACTATCGCGGTAGGGGACTTGGCAGAGCCGCCGTGTTTGAAGCCGCAAGAAGGTGCGGCGCGCTGGGGGCGAAACAAGCATTGTGTGGCACGTCGCAGCAGTTCTACTACAACATCGGTTTCTGCCCTGTCGGCACCGCTACGTGGTGGGAGATGAGACCTTGATCACGGTAGTCTACGGCACTCGCAACGAAGGAAAAATGCTGTTCATGCGCGAGGTCTTTGAGCCCCTGAATGTCCGGCTTCTGGGGCTTGGCGACTTCTCGTTGCGGCTCCCCGAAATCGACGAACGAGGCAATGACCCGCTCCAGAACGCGAAGATCAAGGCGCTGGCCTATCGCAGCGTTCTTCAGACGAGCACGGCCTTCGACTATGCGTTGTTCTCTTGCGACTCCGGGTTGTACATAGATGGCCTTTCGGACGCGGAGCAATCGGCCGTCCATATCAGGCGCGTGCTTGAAGTAAATCTGTCAGATGAAGAGATGATACACTACTACTCATCATTAGCAGCGCGGCTTGGCGGGAAAGCGAACACCAGGCCTCGACACGGCGGCGAGGATGGTTTCCGGCGGTTCTTCCGCAAGTCGTTGGGGCTTTCCTAACAAGGCTCAAGTCGGTAGGCTCGTCGCCAAAGGATCCCTGCCCGGCCGGGGCAGTCTGTCAACCGCAAAGAGCACGCTCAATATGTCGAGGAGGACCAGTTTCCGCCAAGATAATCCTCGCGTTTTCGGCGATCAGCATGAGTCCGATGCTTCTTTGATAGGAATTGGCGTGCGTCAGTTTGGCCCGGAAGACATCCCAATAGGGGTAGACATCGCCGCGACATTGGCTTCGATACCGGAGGAGGAGGAAGGCCCGGTACCTAACCACATCATCCTGTAACGATAGAAGGTCGACGAGCAGGGCGATGTCGGTCGTGTCCAGCGCTTTGGCGAAC
>CAZMEF010000249.1:0-2571 GCA_964565305.1 uncultured Eubacteriales bacterium
CTGATATGAGCACCTTCTCCCCGGCCCTGAGCGATCGAATCGCGGTCCCTTCCCGGCCCAGAAAAGGCGCCTCGATCCTTTTGGCGTCACGCCAGGCGTCAAGGGCGCTCGAAGCGTAGGGGGAGTCGGGAGAATGCGAGTTCACGCCTCTCTCCTGCCGCTGCGGTTCGACTTGCTCCACAACCCGGCCCCCGCTTTCCGTAGGGGCTATCACGGCCGTGGCGCGCCTCGCGGCGTGGCACTGCAAATTCACGGCTACGGGAAGCGCCCCCATGTGGGTGGGAAACGTTTCAACCGCTGCCCAAATAGCTGTGGTCCGACCTCCCAACCCGGCAGGGCCGATCCCGGTCTCGTTAACGGCCCTAAGAATAGCCCTTTCGAACTCCGCGATGTCCGGATCGCGGTGAGATTCCCCCACTTTTCTGAGAAGAGCTTTTTTGGCCAAATACGCGGCTTTGTCCATCATTCCGCCGACGCCGACGCCCACAACCATAGGAGGGCAGGCGTTTGCCCCGGCCTTTCTAACCGTCTCAACCACGAAACGTATGACCCCCGGCGCCCCAGCCGAAGGCGTCAGCATCCCCACGGCGCTCATGTTTTCGCTGCCTGTGCCCTTAGGCATCACGGTAAGGCGCAAATCCGAACCCGATGTCAGCTCGAGGTGAATAACGGCCGGGGTGTTGTCACCTGTGTTTGCCCTATCGAATAGGGGATCCCTCACGACGGATTTCCTCAAGTGGCCTTCTTTGTAACCGAGCGCCACGCCCTCGCGCACCGCTTCATATAGCCCGCCCCTGAGCGACGCGTTCTCTCCGAGTTCGATGAATACGTGCGCCATCCCGGTGTCCTGGCACAGGGGCACTCTGTCCCTTTCGGCTCCCAAAGCGTTGGCGATCACGATGTCAAGCGCGTCCCGCGAAAGCGATTCGCCTTCCGCGTCCCGGCAGCGACAGAGCGCGTCCAGGACGTCGCCGGGCAAAAAGACACAGGCCTTTATCGAAAGATCTGCCACCACTTTCCGAACAAAGTCGGCGTCTATATGCAACACAAAAACCGCTCCGTTTCGCCGCGCGCCGTGCCCGCGTCGCACATATTTCTCACCGTTATTTTACCATTCAGGCGTTCGCGCGCCGCAGACCGGTGATATAATGTTCTCGACAGTCTTCGGGGCAGGGTGAAATTCCCGACCGGCGGTAATGCAGGTTTTGCCTGCGAGCCCGACAGCCCCAGCGGTTGAGTCCGGTGAGATCCCGGCGCCGACGGCCATAGTCCGAATGGGAGAAGATTGGGGCCTTGTATGATGAGGTTTCGTTTCACACTATGTCCGGATTTCGCACGCGCCCACGCCGAGACAAGGCGGCGCTTAGGGTGTATTTTCGGGCATTGCCTCCCCCTCCCCCCAGCAAAATCTTCGAAGGTTGATCTTTTCTTCCCAGGAGGGGACCTGTGGTGAAAGATCAAAGTTTGAGGCACCTTACACTCGGCGCTGTTGTCGCATCTCTAGTGATGGTATCCACGATGTTCCTCAAGATCCCGACTGCGACAGGGTACATCCACCTCGGCGACGGGGTGATCTTCGCCGCTTCTTTTGCTCTTGGGCCCGCGCTCGGCGGCGCGTCCGCCGCTTTAGGCTCAGGTCTCGCCGACCTTTTCTCAGGTTATGCTTTCTGGGCCCCGTGGACCTTCGTGATCAAAGGGGTGGCAGGCGTCATAGTGGGGCTTGCAGGTGCCCGGACCGCGAGGACCGGAAAACGTTCCGCTACTTTCTTGGGGATGGCGCTCTCCGCGGTCTGGATCGTGGCCGGCTACGCTCTTGGAACCATCAAGATATACGGGGCCGCTGCCGCCCTCAAGGAAAGCCTGGGAAACGTACTGCAAACGGGCTCCGGCATATTGATCGGCGTATATCTTGGACCCATACTGAAGGAAATAGTCGGCAAGAACTAGACGAGGAAGCGCCCGTACACATTCACGAGGCGATTTCGTCTGTCTCAGCTCCAAGCGTTCCGCGGGCCACCATAGCAAAAAGCAAGAAGGTGGCAACTGCGTACGAAACCGACGCCCAAGCCATGGGCGCCCTGTATAGCTTTTTCCCTAAAAGGTTTCCTCCTATCTTCGTACCCACGGCCCACATTAGGTTTCGAGAGACGTTCTGCACAGAATGCACGACTCCCCTCTCCTCTCTTGGCACCCTGCTCATTGTGAGGGAGTCGATCAAAGGCGACACCATGTTCATGAAAGAGCCTCGCAAGACGAAGGCCACGGCAAATACGGACAACTGAGGCGCAAACGCCATTAAGAGCATCATGGGCAGGCTCAAAGCTTGAAGCGCGATAGCTGTTCTTGCCGGCCCCTTTCTTCGCGACAGCCGGGGCGCCAGGAGGACCCCTACCGCAATGGCGGCGTCTTGCGCTGTCATAAGCCAACCTATAATGTGCGTCTTCAGGTTGAAGCCCGAGCTGAAGATGACATTTGCGAACGGAAGGAACATCGACGCTCCAAGCGCGACAAAAACTCCGTTCAGCGCGAGTCCGAAGACCAAGCCCGGACGAGAAAGTCTCAAAGGAGACT
>CAZMEF010000250.1:0-2567 GCA_964565305.1 uncultured Eubacteriales bacterium
AGTGAAATTTGGTCTTTTTAAATTGTATTTTTGGGTGAAGGATAGGTGGGAGGTTATTGTGGTGGTGTTTAGGGCGGTATAATTGGGAGATATCGTGGTCCTTGCGGGAAAAGGGCACGAGACATACCAAATTACCGGTGACAGGGTTTCGCACTTCGACGACATCGAAGAGGCCAGAAACGCGCTTTTGGCACAAGAAGGAGGAGTGGGCTCGTGAAGCCCAAGAGTCTATCCGAGATCGCCGCTGTAACAGGGGGAAAGATGATCGCCGGCGATCCGCGGACCGTCATCACAAGGGTGGAGATCGATTCCCGAAAAGTGCGGCCCGGGGACCTTTTCTGGTGCCTTCAGGGGGATAGGGCGGACGCTCACTCTTTCATCGCGGATGTCGTGGGAAAAGGCGCTTTGGGCGCCGTCATCGAACACGCCGTAGATCTCCCCCAAAGTGCAGGCCGCTTCGGACTCCTTTTTGTCGATTCCACGGTAAGAGCGATCGGGGCGCTCGCCAAGAGTTACCGCAAGGAGCTGCCGGCGACCGTCATCGGGATAACGGGAAGCGTGGGGAAGACGAGCACAAAGGACCTTGCGGCGTCGGTCCTCGCCATGCGGTATCCGACGTACAAGAACCCCGGCAATCTGAACACGCACATCGGGCTGCCGCTTGCGCTCTTCGGGATGGACGACTCGTATCGCTACGCCTTCTTGGAAATGGCCATGCGGAAAACAGGGGAGATCAGAAACCTTTGCGATATGGCCCGTCCTGAAGTGGGCATCCTCACCGACATATCAGCTTCGCACTTGGGCGAACTGGGGAGCATGGAGAACATTGCGGACGCCAAATCGGAACTTCTGGAGAGCCTGCCGGAGTCGGGACTCGCGATAGTCTGCGGGGACAACGAGTGGGTCCGGAAGGTGAAGGACAGGGCCGCGTGCCGCACTGTGACTTACGGGCTCCGGGAAGGGTCGGACTGCGTTGCGAGCCAAGTTTCGTCGCGAGGCGCGGACGGGTCCGAGTTCGTCGCGACATACAGGGGGAAATCCGGCCGCTACGAAGTGAAGGCCGCCGGGCTCCACCAGGTGCAGAACGCCCTTCCTGGGATCGTCCTTGGGACCGAACTGGGTCTCGACTATGACGAAATCAAGGAAGGCCTTCGCACATCTTCCGGAAGCCCCATGAGGCTTGAGGTGTTGCGTCTTGAGAGACTTACTTTGATAAACGACGCCTACAACGCGAGCCCGAAGTCCATGAAAGCCGCGCTGGACCTCCTCTTAGAGATAGGAGGGGAGCGCCGGATCGCTGTCTTGGGCGACATGCTGGAGATGGGCGACGCGGGCCCTGCGGCTCACGTCGAAGCCGGCCATTACGCCGCCGGCAAGGCTACGAAGCTCTTCACCGTCGGCGCTCTGGGTGGGTTGATCGGGGAAGGTTGGGGGGAGGCCACAGGCAAGACTGCCCGGCATTTCCCGGACAAAGAGGCCGCGTGGCGGGATATTGCGACCGAGCTATCCGTCGGGGACACCGTGCTAGTCAAGGCGTCCAGAGGTCTGGAGTTCGAGACGCTCGTGGGCCTTTTGAAGTCGTGGGGCCAGCCAAAAGGAGGCCGGTGAACGTGGGTACCGGCGCGGTAGCCTTGCCGTTGGCGTCCGGCTTCATCTTCGCGGTTCTGGCCGCTCTAATCGCGATCCCCTGGTTGAGACGTCTGAAGATAGGGCAGCCCATCAGGACAGAGGGTCCGAAGACGCATCTGAAAAAGGCTGGCACGCCCACTATGGGCGGCCTCATATTCATGGCGGGCACGTTCTTGTCGGTGGCGTCGTACAGATTCTACACGCGCTCTGTGCCTTCAGTTGAGGAATTTCTCGTGTTGGGGCTCTTCATCGCGTACGGCGTGGTAGGTTTCGTTGATGACTACAGGAAGGTGCGCCTCGGAAGGAATTTGGGCTTGAGGGCCCGCGAGAAACTGGTACTTCAGATCTTGTTCGCGGCTCTCTTCGCCTGGCACTTCGCCGACAGGTCCGGGGTCGTGGTTCCGTTCACCAGATACGTTCTCAACCTCGGGATTCTCTATCCTTTGTTCGTCGTCTTCATAGTCGTGGGCATCGGCAACGGCGTGAACCTCCTGGACGGCCTTGACGGCTTGGCGGGCGGCGTCGTCGCCATCGGGCTTGCAGCCTTCGCTTACGTGGCGCATCAGGGCGCGTCCGTGTTGGGCACGGACTTTTCGCCTCTTTGCCTTTCCGCGCTTGGGGCGCTCTTGGGCTTCTTGGTCTTCAACCTTCACCCGGCGAAGGTCATAATGGGCGATGTCGGGGCGCTGGGTCTCGGCGCGCTCCTATCGGGGCTTGCCGTGGCGACAGAAACCGAACTGGTCCTGCTGTTCTTCGCGTCAATGCCCGTGGTCGAGAACGTTTCCGTCATCCTTCAGGTGGCGTCTTTCCAACTGACAGGGAAGCGGATACTGAAGATGAGCCCTCTCCACCACCACTTCGAACTGTCCGGTTGGAAAGAAACCAAAGTGGTAGCCTTCTTCTGGCTCATGGCGCTGGCCTTCGCATTCTTAGGCGTT
>CAZMEF010000251.1:0-2562 GCA_964565305.1 uncultured Eubacteriales bacterium
CTTGGGTCCACGAAGGTAGACCGGTGAAGTGCGAGGGCTGCTGGCCGAACCCGGAACTGACGCCCTGGGTCCACGGCGGCAGGTTTACCTGAGAGGGAGACGTTGAGCCCCATGAACCCCACTGCGGGCCTCCTGAGTACCCCATAGATGACCCTGATGTCCACGAAGGGAGGTTCTGGCCTGAAACCTGCCCGCCGGCCCACCCTTCTCCTCCATATCCTCTGGAGAGCCCTTGTGTCCAAGAAGGCAGATTAACCGATTGCGGCCCCGATGGCCCGTAGTCAGCATATCCGGTGTTGCCCTGGCCCTGAATGCCGTACTGCGAACCGCCGTACCCCGACTGCTGGCTTCCGAAGTGTTGGTGCATTCCCTGTGTGGGGGGGGCCTCACCCTGTATGTTCGATCCTTGGGTCCACGACGGAAGCGATCCGGCAGGCGAGCCAAAGCCCCCTCCGAACCCGCTGCCGACGCCCGCACCCAATGATCCCCCGATTGACCCCATTCCAACTCCGCTTCCCATGCCTTGGGGGATGTTTTGGGCCGGCTGTCTTGACCCATACGCGGTGTTGCGCGGGTCGTTCATGGACTGTTCGTCTTGACGCACGCTGTACCAACTCCTCATGTTTAGGTGATTCAAGCACTAGGTAGGATGTCTCCGCCCGGTAATCCATATACCGTCGCCTAAGTCGTGAGCGAACCCTCATCATCCGCGATCACCTGGTAGATGGCCTCTTCCTTGCCTGTCATCGCGTTGATGTACACGAGATACATGTCATTTCCCGTCCTGCAAGTGAACTCCCAGGCCAAGACCTCCCGCGTCGGAAGCATCGGAATGACGCACAACCGTCCGTCGTCGTTTACCTCTAACCCGCGCTTGAGCGTCATGCGGGCTTCTCTGGCTGACACGAGAGGAGGTCGAAGAGTCCGGGCGGGGCTGTCGTGAGTCGTAAGGTAGCCTCTTTGATCGAAGGCGATTATGCGCCCGTCGTCGATGGCGACTTCGACCTTGACAAGATCGGGGTAGAGCCTGACTGTGTGGCCCGCCGGGTCGCCTCCCATCGTCGTTTCCGGGGCATAGGCGAAGACGACTCTACCGGCGTTGACGCCCGGCCTTCGCCAGCCCGTCTCCGCCAAACCGGTGAAACCCTTTGAAGCCAAAAAGGCCTTCGCCGCCTCTCGCGCTGCGCCGAGGTCCTTGACGGAGCTGGGCCCCACCATTCTGCTGTCAGCAGACCAAACGACCATGCCTCCCTGTTTCGCTACAGCAGTAGTCACCTCAGTGCCGTCTCCACGCTTGCCGGTCACAAGGAAACTGGGAAGGGCGCCTTCAGATTCCTCAACTCTCACGGAGTCAAAAACGTCGCCTGGCATGAGGAACTCCGCCGCCGTCGTCTTGGCCGTATCCAGGGACACAGGGTCTCCGGGTCTGGCCAACCCGAGCGCTGTCTGATTGCGATCAGAAAACGGGCCGTCGTAGACAGGGGAAGGGATGCTTTGGGTTAACGAGTCGATTTCGGAAAATCCCTGTTCGAGCCAATCATCTGTGGCCCGCTGCCGGGGGAAGAACGTCGATGCGCCGACCTTCCCTACTCCTGACGCCGAAGCCAACGACTTTCGCCCCATATCCAGGAGGACCGCCGCCAAATCCTTGGTCGAATCCTCCAACCGTTTCAGCTCGTCCCATTCCGCCTGCGTGACGACGTCTCCGCGGGCCAGCCTTTGGGAAAGCACAAGGCTGTAGTCTCCTATTCTGGAGACAAACGCCCGGACCGACGTAAGGTCCATTTTGGCCATGCTGAATTGGCCGAGGTTATCGGCGGCGGCCTGAGCGTGAGACCAGGTAGATGTCAGAAAAGTTGTCTGCTGACCGGTAGTTGAAGCGGCTCGAACCTTGGCTAGACACGATTCGATATTCTCCACATGAGAAATCAAGTTGAACATGGCTCTTTGCTGCATGCCGGTTACGGCAGTCCGCGCCGCCTTCGCTTGCTGGAACTGGCCGGCGCCGAATATGATCGCCAAGACCGCGATGGCGATCAGCACGGCCGTGCCGATTTTTCCAGAGTTCCACTTCATCGCGTGAGCCTCCTCTAATACCCGAAGACGTGGTTTCCGATGGCCACGACTATCTGCCGCGTCCATATCCAAGGACTTACGGCCTTCCCTGGATTCCAGAAGAACAAGGAGCCGTAAGTGGGATCCCAACCGTTAAGAGCCATCTCCGCGGCGCGGATGTCGCTATCGGTCGGAGACCGGCTCCATATGAGACCGTTAGTGACACACTCAAAAGCGTCGGGATCGTAGATGACGCCCGGAAGAGTGTCGGGGAACAAGGGGCTCCTAGTGCGGTTCATGATGACCGCGCCTACGGCGACCTGCCCGACAAAGGGCTCGCCGGTCGCCTCCCCCATTATCACGCGGCACAGCAGGTCCACCTCGTCCCACCAGCTTTGGGGAGCGGCCATCAAGCGCTCCGGCACCGCCAAGCACTGCGGGATGTCCGAGGTCATGGCCAAAGATGATACTAGGAAGAAAAAGAGGGCCAGAGCAAAAACGCGGATT
>CAZMEF010000252.1:0-2532 GCA_964565305.1 uncultured Eubacteriales bacterium
TGGGAGAACGCCGTGGGCAGACCCGACTTCGACGTTGGCGAGCTCTTCCAGCACCTCCGGCACCTGATGGGGCTTCACCGCCA
Source organism: uncultured Eubacteriales bacterium (assembly GCA_964565305.1). Classification (GTDB taxonomy): domain Bacteria; phylum Bacillota; class Sulfobacillia; order Fermentithermobacillales; family Fermentithermobacillaceae; genus DULO01. The sequence goes on from CAZMEF010000252.1 coordinate 84, forward strand.
ACACCAGCGTCCGGCACTCATCCACCAACTGGCGAAGGCTCTCAGCCTGACGGATTCCGTTGTCCCGAACGAGCCCCTCCATCCGCCCCCGGTCGCTTTTGTTGATGGCAACGATCATCTCCGCGCGGGCGACGCCTGCCGCGATCACCCCTCTAATCAGGGAAGACGCCATGTTGCCCGCTCCGATGAAACCGACCGCTTCCTCTCTGTTTACTCCTGTCTCCTTCACACCTTCACCCCCGTCTGAGGGCCATGCCCGGCGCACACAAAAACCCTTCGTCCTGCCAAGGACGAAGGGTTATCTTCGCGGTACCACCTTAGTTGGGCAAAAGCCCCGCTCTGTCGAGTTCTGGGAAAAACTCCGCCTGTGGTATCGGGCAGACATACCCGGCCGGTTCATCACCGGCGGCTCGCGGGCGGGTGCGAGGTTCCTCCGCGTCCGGCCTCTCACCCTTCGGCCGGCTCTCTGTGCGCGACGGATGACCTCTCTTCCCGGTCATCGCCTACATATGGATTTCGGACATCATACTCTGTACGCCCTGAGGATGCAACCTCGAGGCTTTACTTAGTCACTATAAGGTCTCGGAATTTCTCGTACGTTTTCTCGCCGATCCCCCGAACCTTTATGATGTCGCGAGGGGTCCCAAACGGGCCGTTCTCGTTCCGGTAGGCGATTATGGCGTTGGCGAGTGAGGGACCTATGCCGGGAAGAGCGTCGAGTTCGGATGCGCCGGCAGTGTTTATGTTGATTGGGAAGCGGGGGACGCTTGCATATTCTGTGCCGGACCCCGGTCCCACCGTCGATACGTTCAGACCCGCCCACGCGCCCGCGGGAACCGCCTCACCCTTCTTGGGAACGTAGATCTTGTCGGAGTCGCGCAGAATCGCCGCGAGGTTGAGGAGATCCAGATCCGCGTCGCTCCGGGCTCCGGCCAACTCGACAGCCTCGTGAACTCTCTGCCCTTCAACCAGCTCGTAGACCCCCGGGCGCGCGACTGCCCCCGCCACATGCACAATGATCGTCGCCTTTGCAGGCGGCGTCTCTTCCGAAACGCCCGCTCCGTCAACGTCTTCCGCCATATCCAACCCCACGTCAGAAAGGCGCGCGCCGCTGTCGTCCAAGACAATGATCCCGTCATCTCCTGCGGACGCGGGCCAAACCCCGCGCCACCAGACGCTTATGGCTCCCACCAGGAAAATGAGGGCAAGGGCGTAAACAAGAATGTCTGATCGTAGACGGTTCATACCCTAATACTACCAATTACGCCGAATAATAGCAAGACCGCTCGACGAAGGAGGCTTCCCGTTTCGGGAAGATTAACCGTAGTGGCAAAGACGCAGAACCTGGGGGCCACGATCTTGCCTGAAAGCAGACACACCGTAACGAACCTACCGGGGCCGGAAACGCTGGCTGAGGTCCTAAAGGTGTTCGAACTCTATAAGGATGAGGCCGCTAAGTGCGCGGAGGCCGACGCCTGCCTCGCGGGGTGCGTGCTTCTCGCCTCGGCGCTGGAAGCCTCGTTGCTCGCGATGACGCGTTGCTTTCCGGTTGAAGTCGCCCGTTTCGCCGCGTCTTCCAAAGCGCGAGAACTCGGCCGGCCGGCGTCAGACTGGGGGCTCTCTCAGTTGTTGACCGTGGCCCGCGGCCTTCGATGGCTTCCAGAGAGCGAGGAGACGCAGGCGAGGATGGATCCCGAGAGGGCGCAAGTAGGCGACCTTGTGGACGTGATCCGTATGGTGCGAAACCTAATCCACCCTGCCATCTATCTCAAAGACTACGAGGGCGAGCGCCTAGACTCGCGAGCGTTGGAGGTATCCTTTCGAATCCTGGATGCCTCATGCTCGAGCCTCACCGCCCGATTGGAAGACGCGCTGGCCGCGAACCTGCCGCTATCTGGCCCTAACTCCCTAACTCCAAAGCTTTGTGCGGAATCCCAAGCCTTTGAAGAAGCGCCTCCTCGCGTCGGTGGCACGTAAATAGGAGTATTTGGTGATTCGATGACAGAGTGTGCAACAACGATACGACACGTTCCAGCCTATCGTCGTCGTACAGCACAAACGAGTCGTCCAGGAAAAGTGGGAAGTCACCTGATTTTGTGATGATCTCGGCAAGCGCAACCCGCAGAGCGAAGTAACACTGGTCAAGCGTGCCCGCAGACAAGAAAGATGGATCTGTGATTCCGTTCGTGTCGGGATGTATGACGCTTGCGGCCAGGTCGGGCGAAACCTTAACCTCCGAATAACGCCCAGACGTGATCGTTTCCAGGATCTCGCCTACTCTGGCGTTGAGAAGAGGGGCAAATTCCCTCCTTATGTCCCTGGATATCTCTCCGAGAGCGGACTCCGCCAGCTCCAAAGCATCCCTATCCAACGTCATCGAGTTCTCAAGTTCTCTGCAAGCGGCCGCCTCTTCTTCGATCTCTGTCAGAGAACGCCCCTCATCGGACTT
>CAZMEF010000253.1:0-2521 GCA_964565305.1 uncultured Eubacteriales bacterium
CCCCCTCGGCTGCGAGGTCACTTTTCCCGCCAACATGTCATTTGATTTCAGCTACAGCCCAGACTTCCTCTTGGCCCGGCGCGACGACGACCTCGATGGTTACGGCGACTTCGAGGTGAGAATATCCCGCGACAACTCTCCTTACCTGGACGTCAAGGGGTGGCTTCAGAGCCTGCCGAACGAGTTCATGACCGATGAAGCGTATCGCGAACCCAACCGCATAACGGTACACGAGGATTCATGGCGAGACATCGGCGGCAAGAACGTTCGGATTTTCAGCGCGACAAGAGAATCAGCAGTCACGAGCCGGTGGAATTGGAACTCTTACACCTACGCCTACATCCGTACCGGCGCGATCGGCTATTTCACGCTCCACTTTCGCTCGACATCCTATGAGGGCTACAAGCAGGTGACAGACGACATCATCGCCTCGCTTGAATCCTTTTCGCCCAAAGGCGAGCCCGTCTATTCACTTGACCTAAGGCCGGTTCTGCCGGACTGGACGGCGGAAACAGCAGCCCTCTATGAGCAGATCCGGACCGGCGACGATATCCGCTGGGGCTTCTTCACTCCGAATCCGTTTACTCCGGAAGGACAAAAGAAAATAGCGGAAGTGGAGGACAAACTGGACTTCCGATTTCCGGTGATCATGTGGTACAGGTACATCGGCCACGACTTCCCCCTCGATGGGATGCTTGACGCCCACAAATCAGGAAAACTCGTCGAGATGACTTATCAGATCGGCGGAGATTTCTACGAGCACAATCCCAATTTCGCTGTTCTCGACGGCGACGAAGCGATGCTCGCCGACATTAGGAAGTTCGCCCGGGGAGCCAAAGAGTTCGGTCACCCGTTTCTTATGCGGCTGAACAACGAGATGAACTCGACCTGGGTAAGCTATTCCGGGCACCTGGCGATGCTTGATCCGGACATTTTCAAGGAGAACTGGATCACCGTCTACCGCATCTTCCAAGAAGAAGGCGTCAAGAACGCCATATGGGTGTGGAATCCCAATGACGTGAGTTTTCCGCCTCAAAAATGGAACACCCACCTCGCGTATTACCCGGGAAACGAATATGTCCAGATGATAGGGCTCACGGGATATAACACAGGGAACTATTTTCGCGACGTCACAGGCGAACGGTGGCGGACCTTCACCGAAATCTACGACCGGCTCTGGGGCATGTACAAAGACCTTTACGCTGATTTTCCGTGGATAATCACCGAGTTCGCGAGCAGTTCCGTAGGCGGCGACAAGAAACAATGGATTGACGACATGTTCTCGAACCTTCCCCGATACAAGAACATCAAGATCGCCGTCTGGTGGAGCTACTACGATCCCGACCCACGGGAAGCCACGTACGGCACGCCCGCCCGGCGTTACTGGCTCGACGAGAAACCGGAGTACCTCCAGGCGTTCAAGGCCGGGTTAGCCAAACTCCGAAACCAGTAGAAACCCGGGCCCCTCATGAGTTCCGTTCTCACTGTGGCGGGAGGTTCGGCGCCCTAGTACAATGGGTCCACAAGTGCTATTTACTGCGGGCAAGTGAACTGGGGGCACCTGGAAGTGCCATCGAGAGGCGAACGCAGTTCAAAAAAGCCCTGGCCGGGCAAATGGTCGATCGCTCTGATCGCCGTAGGCCTCGCCATTGTCGGGCACACGATCCTTGGGCAATGGCAGGAGCGGCGCCTACAGGAGAAAGCATATGAAGACCTACTGAGATACGCCGAAGCGGCCGCGGCTGAAGCTAACGATTTTGATGAGAACACGCTTGAACCCCTAGGAGAAGAGGATGAACTGGGCATCCTCGTCATACCCAAAATCGATGTAGTCGCGAGAATTGTGGAAGGGATCGACGACAGACAACTTTACTACGGCGTGGGCCACACAGGCGGGACGGCAATTCCAGGGGAAGCAGGCAATTCGGTGTTGGCCGGACATCGTACCAGTTACCGGATGCACCCGTTTCGGGACCTTGACAAGGTGTCCGAAGGAGATCTAATCGAGGTGGTGACACCTGAAAAGACTACGTCGTATACTGTTTTTGAGATTCTCGTCGTTGAACCGACTGATCGCGCGATCCTCAAGCAGAACAAGAACGAAACGATCCTCACCCTTTATACGTGCCACCCCCCAGGAAGCCTGGAGTACAGGTTGGTAGTAAAAGCGCTGTTGACCGAGTAGCCCTACGGCGCTCGCCGGCTCTGCCTGGGACTATACGCCCAATCCAAGAGGCTATCGACCTATTGGTCAACAGTCTCGTGACGGTGATCATCTAAACAAGAGAGCGCACTTTCCGCGCTCCAACCTCTGAATTGTCTCTAGCGATAAAGGCAAAGTCGCCGAAAGGCGGCGGCGCAAAACTAAAGGGCCTAAACCCTACAGGGCATGGCCGCCAGTTGCCGAATGGAGGCTTGTATCTTGGTTCGTCGCCTATCTCGCGCAAGTATCCTCGCTCTCATCCTTGTGGCCGCTTTCTCCAACGTCGCGTTCTCAGCGGGCCAACTCATCGCTCTATCG
>CAZMEF010000254.1:0-2513 GCA_964565305.1 uncultured Eubacteriales bacterium
TTGTCGGTCAATCGGGACCGACGCCTGGCCAACCGCAGTGTGGCCGCTTGGGAAATGACGCGGGAAATGGCTTGCAAGCGTTCTCGGAAACCCTCCCATCCGAAAAAGCGAATTTGGAAGGCTTTTGGCCCTTATGCTGGCCCTAAAGCATGACTCGCGTGAAATCAAATCCACAAGGCATGTAGAACAGTTATGGGCGATCCGTGGGCCTGATAGCGGCCGAAAGGCACAACTCCAAAGGATACCGAAATACGCGCGTCGAAGTGATGCCCGGCACCTTCTCTGCGGTGAGTACGGTGGGTATGAGAACGAAGCTCCTAAAACTTGCCGCCTCAGCCGCATCTGCCATATCAACAGGGGGTTACGCTATGACAACACAGACAACGCTGACGTCACGCGACCTTTGGTCGCTCAAGTTCGTGGGCGATCCGGATGTCTCATCCAAAGCCCGGGAGATAGTCTGGGTGGAAACCGCGACAAATGCCAAGAAGAATCACTATGAGTCATCAATATGGATAAGCCGGAAGAAGGGCAAGCACTTCGGAACCCCAGCCCGGCTGACTTACGGAAAACGCCCTGACGGCGACGGCGCACTCGACCGTTCGCCAAGGTTTTCGCCTTCAGGTAGCAACTTGGCCTTCATATCCAACCGCTCGGGAAAGAATCAGCTGTGGGTTCTGGACATGATGAAGGGCGGCGACGCCCGGCCGCTGACGGATTGGGACGACGGAATATCCGAGATAACCTGGTCGCCGTGTGGCGAGTACCTCGCCTTCGTGTCTAAAGAACCGAAACCAAAGGCAGAGCAGAAATCCGGAGAAATCGACACGAGTAAAGATGTCACTGTGATCACTTCGCTGCGTTATAAAGCCAACGGCGTCCCGGGCACGGTTGACCCGCGTCCAAACCAAATCTTCCTTGTGGGCCTTGATGATGGAAGGATAAGGAGACTGACTGACGGCCGATTCGATAATTCCTCTCCGGCGTTTTCGCCGGACGGAAAGGAAGTAGCGTTCACCTCCTGCCGGGAACCCGACCGCGAACTGCGGATGATCCCCGACCTTTGGACTGTTCCCTTTGATGGCGGCGAGGCCAAACGGCTGACATTTGGGAAAGGCCCCGTCATTGCGCCGGCTTACTCTCCAGATGGAAAGAACATTGCCTTCTTCGGACACGAGGCGGGCGAAGATAGCGTGGCTAATATCGAAGTGCTGGCCGTCCCCAGCGGCGGCGGCCAGGTCCGTCACTTCTGGGATGGCTTCGACCGGAGCGTGGGCAGCGGGATTGGGTCGGATGCCAGGGCAGATGCCGGAAGGGCCGGTCCGTACTGGTCGAAGGACGGAAGATTCGTCTACTTCGTGGCGACCGATGGCGGCTATGCGGGCATCTACCGTGTTTCGATGGAGGGGCCCGGAGTATCGATGGTCGGCGGTGCGGTGCCGAGCAGGATCGAAGCGTGCCCGAAGTATCCCCCTGTGGTAGTTTCGCTGGCGGTGGCTGACGTGGGAGACGGAAATGTCACCTTCACCTTCAACGGCGGGAGTTCGCTTAACCCCGGCGATATGTACGAGATAACTGTCGCGTCGGAAACCTGCCACGTCGCCGGGGCCCCATGTCCCCTTCGCCAGCTAACCGAGGTTAACAGCAAGAATCTCGGAAAGTATGCCCTTTCGACTCCCGAGCCGTTCTCGTTCAAATCGTCAGATGGGCTTTCGCTCTCCGGGTGGATGATGAAACCCATAGGTTTTCAGGATGGCGAGAAGTACCCGGCTGTGTTGGAAGTCCACGGCGGGCCGCACGCTGCGTTCGGTGAGGCTTTCTTCCTGGAATTCCAGCTACTCGCGGCCGCAGGGTTCGGCGTCTTCTACTGCAACCCGCGCGGTAGCTCCGGATATGGGCCCGAGTTCGCGAGGAAAGTCATCGGAGACTGGGGCGGCATGGACTATCAGGACGTCATGGCGCTGAAAGGTTACATGGATTCGGTCCCGTGGGTTGACGCATCCAGGATCGGCATCACGGGAGGCAGCTACGGAGGGTACATGACCAACTGGGTTATCGGCCAGACCGACCGCTTCCAGGCCGCAGTGACCCAGCGCAGCATCAGCAACATGTACACGAAGTACGGCACAAGCGATATCGGATGGTACGGCAACAAACGCGGCATGGGCGGGCGCGATTTGTGGGACAGCGAGGACTTCATAATGGAGCGATCGCCCATGAGATACGTTCCGAACGTGAAGACGCCTCTTCTCATCCTCCACAGTGAGCAGGATTACAGATGCCCCATGGAGCAGGCCGAGCAGTTCTACGTCGCTCTGAAGAGGCTAGGCAAAGATGTGGAATTCGTAAGATTCGCGGGCGAGAATCACGAGCTGTCTAGATCAGGCAAGCCGTGGAACCGCGTGGAGCGCCTAAATAGGATCGTCGGGTGGTTTGAGAGGAAACTTAGGGGCGACTAGGCGCGCCCTACTTCTTCGGCGCGTCCATGACCCACGAGTGTTTCCCCCGCCTTA